>CAIKWU010000358.1 GCA_903831155.1 uncultured Planctomycetaceae bacterium
GGCTTGGATGGGGGCGTGAGGCCAGATCCCGTCGCTTGCGCTCAGGGCTTGGATGGGGGCGTGATACAAGCCCCCGGCGTGAGCCGGGGGATGAGTCAGGTCACCCGCGGCTCATCTCGGGCCGGGCGAACACGAGCCGGCCCGCGGTGGTCTGCAGGGTGCTCGTCACGCTCACGTGGATCGTGCGGCCGATTTGGTCGCGGCCCTGTTCCACCACCACCATCGTGCCGTCTTCGAGATAGCCCACGCCCTGTCCGGGTTCCTCACCAGGCTTGACCAGACGCACGTCGAGCAGATCGCCCGGCACGAACACCGGCCGCAGGGCGAGCGCCAGGTCGTTGATGTTGATCGCCTGCACGCTCCGCACCCCCGCGATTTTCATGACGTTGGGATCGGCTGTCACGATCCGTCCGGCGAGATCGGCGGCCATGCCCACCACCCGCGATTCGGTGGTCGCGTCGACATCGTCGTCGTTATGCGGGGGGGTCACCTCCAACTCGATCGCCTTTCCCGAGCGGAGGCGGGACAGTATGTCGAGCCCTCGTCGGCCGCGGATCCGGCGGAACTTGTCGGTGGACTCTGCTCCCTCCTGCAGTTCATCCACGACGAACGACGGCACGACGAACCGGCTCTGGAAGAGTCCCGATTCGGCGAGGTCGGCGATTCGGCCGTCGATGATCGTGCTCGCGTCGAGCACGTTGGGCCGCAGCCCCTTCACGTCGCGGGCGAATTCAACGTAGGGAATGATGAAACGGAAGTCGTCACGAGTCTGCAGGAGCAGGCTCGTGCAGATGTAGCAGAGGATCATGCCCAGGATCGACGGCAACCATCCCACCAGCGGGGTCGGCGGCACCGCGGCGAGAAGGGGAGTGAGGGCGAGAATGGCGACGTAGGTCAGAAACACACCGATCAGGAGACCGAAATAGATCGACGTGATGACCGTCAGTTCCTTTTGGCGGAGCGACGCGTCGATGCCAATGACCGCCAACGGCAGCACCACCATGCCGGCGAGCACGGCCCACGGCAGCCATTGGGCCGACTCCCGCATGGGCGCCGAGTTGAACATGAGGACGGCGATCCCCACGGAGACCATCACGAAGATCGCCCGCAGTACGACGAGAGCCATGAGACTGAAGAGAGAGGGGAGTGATTGTGAAGCAGGTTGCGAGCCCGACGAACAGCGATCATCGTAACACAAACCCCCCTCGCGTTCCGCGAGGAACGCTCAGTCGTGGGCGACCCGCAGGTCGTGGTCTCGGTCGAGGAATCGGTCGGTCATGCCGGCGATGTAGTCGGCCACGCTCCGCCGCACGCCGAATTGCTCGACACGGCCGCGAAAGCTGGGCGGCATCTCGCCGGGGTGGAGGCAATACCAGTCGAACAGTCGTGTCAGTTTCCGTTGCGCCGGCACCCGGACCGCCAACACCCGGTCGCTGCGATAGACCCGCTGGAAGAGGAACTGCTCCAGGGCGCGTTTGCCGGCGGCAATGGCCGGCGTGTGGGCCACGATCCGCACGCCCGGCATGCCGCCCTCGCCGCGAAACGCCTCGCGGACCTGCGCCACCGATTCGATCCCCAGGGCCGCGATGGCGGCCCGGCTCCGCGTCACCAGCTCGGCCACCTCGAATTCCACCACCTCGTGGAGCGCAGCCCGCCGCAGATCCGGGCCTGTGAGCGGACCGTAGCGATCGCGGGCGCGGGCGGCGGCCGCCGCCACGAGCGGGATCTCCAGGAGTTCGTCCATGGTGACGAGTCCAAGTTCGACGGCATCGTCGGCGTCGTGGGTGTCGTAGGCGATCGAGTCGGCGGCATCGACGACCTGCGTCTCGAGCAGCGGCGCTGGTGCCGTGCCGTCCTTCTTCCGCGTGGCCTGGGCGTCGAGCACCTCGCGGGAGAGATTCAGGCCCGGGAAATGTGGGTAGCGGATCTCCAGAAGCTCCACGATGCGAAGCGCCTGCGCGTTGTGGTTGAAACCGCCTTCGTCAGCCAGCAGTTCGGCGAGCGTGTCCTCGCCGGCGTGCCCCAGGGGCGGATGGCCGATGTCGTGGGCCAGCGCCAGCGTCTCGACCAGGTCTTCGTTGAGAGCCAGCGCCCGAGCGAGCGTTCGGGCGATGCTCGTCACCTCCAGCGTGTGCGTGAGGCGGCTGCGGTGATAGTCGCCGTGGTAGCCGGTGAAGACCTGGGTCTTGTGGGCGAGCCGCCGAAAGGCGGCCGAGTGGACGATGCGATCGCGGTCGCGTTGGTAGGGGCTGCGAAACGCATGGGGCGGCTCGTCGTGCACCCTGCCGGCCGAGTCGGCCGCATGCATCGCCCACGGGGCGAGCAGGAGAGACTCCCGTCGCTGCCAGTCGGGGATCTCGGCACGTTCGTCATCGGGGCGGCGGGCTGTCATCGGGGGACACCATCAGGGTGGCGTTCGGGATGATGGGGAAGCGACGCGGCCGCCTGCACGAGCTGCTCGCGGAGCGCGTCGAGCGACTGTGGCAGCACACGCACGCCCGCCGTCGTCGGCATGAAGTTCACGTCGCCCGGCCAGCGCGGCACGATGTGCCAGTGCAGGTGGCCAGGCAGCCCCGCGCCGGCGACCGCTCCAAGGTTCAGACCGATGTTGAATCCGTGGGCCTGCATCGACCGCTCCATCACACCGCACCACGTCACGATGCACTCCTGCAGATCGAGGATCTGCTCCGCGGACAGATCGGCGAGCGTGGCCCGGTGGTCGAGCGGGGCGACCAGCAGGTGGCCGTTGGAGTAGGGGAAGCGGTTGGTGACGACCACGCTCGAGCGCGTGCGTGCGATCACGCCCAGGGCCGCGTCGTGCACTGCATCGGCCGCGGCCGCACGGCAGAGGAAGCAGTGGTGGGCAGCGCCGTCGCGCCAGTGGGCGGGCTCGACCTGTTCCGATGGCGTGCCCTTGTCGTGCCCCTGCACGTATCCCAGCCGCCACGGTGCCCAGAGGGTTTCGTTGCTCATGGGGGGTATGGTAGCCGACTGCAACCTCCCGGCCGCAACCCAGAACCGAAATCTGGCCGCGGTTCGGGGCTGCCCATGCCCCGTCGCCGGACGTTCGCTTCGGCATCCTGCCTCCGCTCACTCGATGCTGACTGCGCTCCGGCATCCTGCCTGCGCTGGTCAGCA
>CAIKWU010000359.1 GCA_903831155.1 uncultured Planctomycetaceae bacterium
CCCATCGCTGCAGTTCCTGCGGGCCGACGGCTACACGCTCCCCGCCGGGCAGACGATCACCTCCGCCTACCAGACGGCCGCCAACGCGACGAAGCCGGTGATCGAAGTCAACATGCGGGGTGCCGGCCTGAGCGTGGGCACGTCCGGCAGCAACACGATCGACATCCTCGACGTGTCCGGCACCACGGGTGGCCGGCTCCGGGTCGGAACCACCGCCAGCGGCAGCGGGGCCATCTTGAACATCGGCTCCGGTGCCACCGTGCGAACGCGGAGTTTCTACGTCGGCGACGCGACCTCGACCGGCGGCACCGTGAACCAGTCGGGCGGTTCGGTGTTGATCGGCGGTGCGGCCACCGACACCACCTACAACCTTCGCGTCGGCCACTGGTCGACGGAGTTGTCGACCTACACCATGACGGGCGGCACGCTCACGTTCGTGGCGCCGGCCGCGGCGGGAACGCCGTCGGGCACGGGCGAGGTCGGCGGCGGCATCTACGTCGGCGTCGACGGCACGGGCATCTTCAACCAGTCCGGGGGCGAGGTTTCCACGGGTTGGGTGGTGCTCGACAACCGCGGTGCCACCTCCGGCACCAGTTCCTACAACCTCTCCAGTGGCACCCTCGGCGTGACCACCCAATGGGGCGTGATCGGCCGCAACTCGGCCAACGCGGCCTTCAACTGGAGTGGTGGCACGATCCGCAATCTCGGCGCAGCCAATGCGGCGGCGATCAACACGTCGATCACGATGGCTGGCGGTGGCACGCTCGACACGGTCGACACGGCCAACTCGTTCGTGCTCATGAACAGCGTGACCGGCAGCGGCACGATCACGACCACCGGCGGTGGTGTGGTCACGCTCAATCCCGACAGCAACACCACCCGGACCGGCACATCCACCGGTACCGGCATGCAGACGATCGGGGTCGGGATCGCCGGGACCAGTGGCCTCACCAAGATCGGCACCGGCACCACCACGCTCGCCGCCGTCAACACGTACACCGGCCTCACCGACGTGCAGGCCGGGCGGCTCAACGTGACCGGGTCGGCCGTGTCGTCGTCCTTCTCGGTGGGCACCGGCGCGATCCTCGGCGGCGAGGGCACCATCGGCGACCTCACCCTGAACTCGGGAGTCACGCTCGGCATCGACGCCTCCTCGGCCGGGCAGCTGACCGCCGGCAATCTCTCGATCTTCGGGGCGGCCACGGTGGTGATGGAGACGCTGCCGACGGCTCCCGGCCCGGTGGCGGTGCTCGCGCACACCGGCGCCTACTTCGGCAATCCCGTCACCGACTTCACGCTCCAGGGCAGCGCCGACTACCGCCAGGCGGTCTTCACCGACGTGTCCGGCACGATCACGCTCGACACGGGCAACAAGTCGCTGGCCTGGAACGGCACCTCGAGCCCGGTGTGGAACGTCAATGGCAACGTCAACTGGGCGACCCCCGAGACCGACCGGTTCTACTGGGGCGACCTCGTCACCTTCGACGACACGGGCGTGGCCACGACCGTGCAGCTCTCCGGGACGCTCCAGCCCTGGGGCATGACCGTGTCATCGACCACGGTCAACTACACGATCGAGGCCTCGGAGGGCAGCGCGCTTGCCGGGTCGTTCGGCATCCTCAAGACCGGTGCGTCGACCCTCACCATGTCGGGCTCGACCGGCAACTCCTTCACGGGAGCCACCACGATCCGCGAGGGCTCCGTCCGCGTGCACAACGCCACCTCGCTCGGCTCGGGCACGATCACGCTCGCCGACTCGGCCACGGCAGCCTCGCTGTACCTCGACGTCAATCGCTCCACGGTGGCCAACGCCATCGTGGTGTCGGGCAGCGGCGCCGGGGCCGCCACGCTCGGGTCGATATACTCCTCCGCGGCGACCGGCGACAACAACCAGTTCACGAGCATCCGGCTCGAGAAGAACGTGACGTTCGACTCCAACGCCGCGGACCGGACGGACTACGAGAACATCTCCGGCACGGGCAGCGTGACGGTGACGGGCTCGGGGCGGTCGGTCTTCACGACCACCAACCCGTTCACCGGCAACGTGACCATCAGCACGACCGGCAATGGCAACCTCCAGCTCGGCGTCGTCTCGGGAGCCATCAACACGATTCCCGACGCCGCGGTCGTGACGGTCAACTTCGCCCCGGGCAGAACGCTCGGCCAGCTGCGGCTGTCGGGCGCGTCGGAGACGATCGGGGCCCTCGCGGGCGACGGCCTCGTGGACGTCAACGCCGTGAACGGCGTGCTGACCGTCGGCGGGTCGAACGTGTCGGGCACCTTCGGTGGCACGATGCAGGACTTCGGCGCCAACACGTTCTCGCTCAGCAAGAGCGGCAGCGGCACCCAGGTGCTGACCGGATCGAACAGCTACTCCGGCGCCACGACGGTGGCCGCCGGTGGCGGCATCCTTCGGATCGAGTCGCAGACCGCCCTCTCCCCCAACTCGCAGGTCGCGCTCTCGAAGACCGGCACGCAGTCCGGGGCCCTGCAGTTCGCCACCTCGGGCACGAATACCTTCGCGAACCCGTTCTCGAGCCTGCCTTCGTCGAACGGCCTCGCCAACGGCGGTACGCCCGGCATCTGGAACGTGGCGGGCGACAACACCCTCACCCGCAACCTGACGATCAACGCGGGCGGCGGCAACGGCGTGAACATCACGAGCGACGGTGGCCTGCTCACGCTCTCCGGCACCGTCCAGAACAACGGCGGCAGCGGCACGCGGCTGTTCATGCTCGGTGGCTCGGGCAACGGCGTCGTGTCGGGGGCGGTCAACAACGGCACGATCTCCGGCTCGAACGTCGCTTCGATCTCAAAGCACGGTGCCGGCACGTGGTCGCTGACGAACGCCACGAGCACCTTCACCGGCGGCCTGAACCTGCTCGACGGCGTGCTCGAGGTGACTAGCGTGTCCGACGCCGGCACGAACAGCGCCATCGGTGCGGGGGGCGACATCACCTTCGCGGGAGCGGGCACGGCGGGCACCCTCCGCTATGCCGGTGCGACCGACCAGGCCACGAACCGGGCGCTTTCGATCAATGCCACGGGCGCTACGCTCGAGTCGGCGGGCACCGGGGCGATCACGTTCAACGGGACCGTCACGTCGGCCGACCCGGTCACGTTCTCCGTGAACACCACCGGCTCGTCGGCGGTCGTCACCAACACCGCCCAGGCCTCGCCGACGCTGAAGGTTGGCATGACCGTCACCTCCACCACGGGAGCGTTCCCGGCGGGAACCACGGTGACCGCGATCAACGGCAACGCCTATACGCTGAGCAACTCCGCCACGGCCACGGGTTCCGGCAACCTCGCGTTCAGCACCACCGACCGCACGCTCACGCTCACCGGCGTGAACACGGGCCGCAACATGGTGGCGGGAAACCTGGCGAACTCCGCCGGCGGCGGGTTGCTCGGCGTCACGAAGGCGGGGCTCGGCACCTGGGTGCTGTCGGGCTCCAACACCTACTCGGGGCCGACGGCGGTCAATGCCGGCACGCTCTTCGTGAACGGCATCAATGCGGGCACCGGGGCCGTGAGCGTGGCCGCGGGCGCCACGCTCGCCGGGACGGGCACGGTGGGCGGGGCCACCACGATCGCTGCGGCCGCCACGCTCTCCCCCGGGGCCAGCCCCGGCACGCTCTCCTTCGCCGGTGATCTCACGTGGAATGCGGGCGGCAACTACAACTGGCAGATGCTCTCGGGCACCGGCACGGCCGGCGGCCTCGACTCGTGGGACCTCGTCAGCGTCACTGGCACGCTGGCGATCGCCTCGACGAATGCCGATCCGTTCAAGCTCAACCTCTGGACCCTCTCGGGGATCGCGCCGGACGTCAGCGGCTCCGCTGCCAACTTCGACCCCGCACAGAACTACACGTGGCGGATCGCGTCGGCCGCCGGCGGGATCACCGGCTTCGCGAGCGACAAGTTCTCGATCGTCTCCGGGGCCACCAACGGCACCGGCGGCTTCGCCAACTCGCTTGGCGGCGGCACGTTCTCGATCGCCCAGAGCGGCAACGACCTGAACCTCGTGTTCACGGCGAGTGCCGGCCCGACGGTGACCACGATCAACGTGGCCAGCGGCACGCAGACTCAAGGCCAGGCGGGCTACCCGCTGCTCTCCGGCTCCACGCCGGTGGTGAAGACCGGTGCCGGCACGCTGGTGGTGGACCAGGCCAATACGCTCACCGGCTCCACGACGGTGCAGGCAGGCGTGCTCCAGCTGGCGAATGGCTCGGCCCTCTCGGGAAGCCGGCTCGTCGTGGTGGCCGGCGGCACCGGTCAGGTGGCCCCCTACACGAGCACGGGCGTGGCGGGCCTCGACCTCGCCACCGGCAACGGCCTGATGGACGTGTCCAACGGCTTGCTGACCATCCTCGGCGGCATGACCGCCCCTGAACTCGTGGCCGAGCTGCTCGAGGGCCGCGGCGACGGCTCCTGGAACGGCACCAGCGGCATCACCTCCAGCACCGCCGCCGCCGAGAACGCCGTCAGCATTCCGCGGTCGGTGGGCTGGCTCGACAATGGTGACGGCTCGCTGACGGCGGCCTATGCGGCGCCGGGCGACACGAACATCGACTGGTCGATCGACATCCTCGACGCCTCCAACTTCCTCGCGGGCGGCAAGTTCGACACCGGCTCCCCGGCGATCTGGATCGAGGGCGACTTCAGCTACGACGGCA
>CAIKWU010000360.1 GCA_903831155.1 uncultured Planctomycetaceae bacterium
CGACGGCTCGTGTCGCCGCGTCGGCGGGGCCGGCTCGGAGCGAAACGTGCCGGCGAGTCCATCGACCGCCGGATCGTCGCTTGCGATCGCATACCGCCACGTCTTCGATTCCTTCGGACAGAGCCAGAAGTGCCACGCGCCGCTTTCGTCTCGGGTGCCCGGGCAGGGCTGCCCGTCGAGGTCGAGCATCGCCGTGAGAGATGTCGCCGCAACGGTCGGAGACGGGAGCACGAGTTCCACGACGCGAAAGGTCTCGACGGCATCGGTCTCGGTTGGCGGCCGCCGCCAGACGAGCCGGCCCCGCTCCCACGCTTGCACGAACGCACCACCCCAGGAGCCGTGCGAGGGATCGTCGCCCGCGTTCCCGCGGAGGAGATACGCCAGCGACGGCGAGTCGCCCATCTTGAGCCGGGCCCGCGGCTCGCCGCGAAACACGATGCCGTGGGCGAAATACTCTCCGAGGTTCCCATGCCCCGCCACGTGGGTCGCGACAAACGTCTCGTTGCCCCACTGGCCCGATTGATCGCCGCCGACGAACCAGCCGCGATAGGTCGCGTTGGACTCGATCATCCAGAGATCCGGATGCTCGCGCACGAGGTAGTCGTAGGCGGGGGCCGACCACTTCTTGTTCGGGCCGCCGATGAAGTGGACGCGGAGCTTCGGCAGGATGTCCGGGGCGTCGTGGAGGGCCTGGGCGAGATCGTCGATTCCGCCCCAGACGAGCACCCACAGGGGCCGTGGGTCGTCGCGCCGGGCACGGTCCACGATCCACCGCGATCCGGCGGTCGGCTCGGCGAATCCCGCCGCCCCGGCGGAGTCGATCGCTCCCTGCACCGTCACCCGCCGGAGGGTCTCCGGGGGCGGATAGGCGGCCGATCCGCGGCACAGCGCCACGTGATCGCGGGCATAGACGTCGATGACGTCGTGGATGTCCTGCACCCGGCCGGGTCCATACGGCGAGGAGAGGAGCCCCTCGATCTCGACCACGTCGGCATACAGGAACAGGTGGACGAGCGACTGGAGATCGTCGTAGTCGGTGCCGCCGGCGTCGGTCGACACGATCACCCGGGGTTTCTCGACCTCACCGGCGACCGCACCCGTTGCGAGGACGATGCTCAGCCATGCGGCAAGTCGCACCGCCGTCATCGCGGCTGACCCGTCGGCGGCTCGACGGTCACGATCACCCGCTCGTAGCGGGTCAACGGCGGGCTACCCGCATCGGTGACGGCCAGGATCACGTGCGCAGTGCCGGCCCGGCCGAACTTCTCAGGCGCCACGAACGTGGCCTCCGCGCCATCGGCGTTTTCGATCACCAACGGACGGGCCGAGCGGCCGCTCGAAAACGTGAACGTTCCCGGCTCCGGGTAATGCATCCAGCGGTAAGTGAGTGCGTCGCCGTCGGGGTCCGACGAGCCGGCGGCGCTGAGGGCGAGGCGGCCGCCAGGCTTCACGGTGAGTTCTCTCGCGTGGCCGAGTTTCGGTGCCGGCGGATGATTCGCGTCGGCGTAGGCGGGCGTCACCGTCCAGTCCATCCGCGCGCTGAAATCGTTCTGGAAGTCGCGCCGCCACCGCCACACCGTGCACCAGTTGTCGGTGTGCCAGCGGCCGTCACTGCCCTGCACCTCGTCCACGGCGTCGGTCCAGAAGGGCCGCGTCTCCCGCTCCAGGTGCCACTTTCGCAGCGGCGGGCAGGCCAGCTCGTACCGACCGCCCCAACCGCCCCAATCGGGATGCTCAGGGTCGGCGAGCCCCGTGCCGATCAGGTTGAAGAACGCCGGCGTGTCCCCCTCCATCATGAAGGCGACGGGGGGATACTCGGCGCCCAGCGGGCCCTTGCGCCGAACGTGCTCGTCGAGCCACGGCTG
Source organism: uncultured Planctomycetaceae bacterium (assembly GCA_903831155.1). Classification (GTDB taxonomy): domain Bacteria; phylum Planctomycetota; class Planctomycetia; order Pirellulales; family UBA1268; genus QWPN01. Next base: position 1,866 of record CAIKWU010000360.1, read on the forward strand.
CGATACGAGGCTGAAGTCCCCTCCCACGAACCGCCCGTGGAGTTCGTCGCCGGCGATGCCCGTCCAGGTGGCGTAGTGGTAGCCGCCGAGCGGGTGGAAGCCGGGGCTCGCCACGTAGAACAGGTCCGGAAACGTCCGCCGCAGCCACGGGCCACTGTCGTCCTGATCGGAGATCGTGTAGACGCGGAGTTTCTTCACAAACCGTTCGAGCGCCTCGGGGGTGCGGGTGGCCCGCACCTTCCAGAGCGCCTGCGCCAGGCAGTTGGGGCCGCCCCAGATCGACACCCACACCGGGCGGGGATCCTCGGCATCGACGACCTCGATGATCCGCTCCGATCCCGGAGAGTCGTGACGGGCACCGACGCCGGTCATGCCATAGCGGGCTGCTCCGGTGCGGATCAGCGACAGGAGCCGCTCCTCCGTCGGAAAGCCGCGGTCGTGGACCTCGAGCGTGTCGCGGACCTTTCCGTAGGCCTTCACGATCGCCTCGATCCGCTGCGGCGCCGTCCGATCCGGCAGGTGCACGGACGTGGTCGCGATCAGCGCCTCGGTGTCCCACTGGTTGGCATAGACCAGATACCGCACGAGCGACATCGCGTCGTCGGGCTCGTTCTCGATGTCGGTGAGCACGATGACTCTCGGGCGGGCCGGTTCCGCCGCGGGAACCGGCCCCTTGACCATGACGGCGGCCGAGGCGAGCACCGCGGCGATTGCCGCACATCGCGGCCAGTGACACACGATCATCGATGCAAATTCCCCCGAAGAAGTTGCGCAGTCCCGCATGCGCACCCCGTCAGGTCACGTTGACTCCGGCAACGTGGTGCGGCATGATCAATTTTGGGGGTTGCCCACCCGGATTTTGATCTCGGAAGTGTAGCACTCTCGCCGTTGCTCAACGCCATCTCCGGCCAGGCCTTCTCCATGATGACTCGTGATTCTCGGTCGGTGCGGGGCTTCACCCTCGTCGAGCTGTTGGTGGTGATCGCGATCATCGCGGTGCTGATCGGCCTCCTGCTGCCGGCCGTTCAGGCGGCCCGCGAGTCAGCGCGGCGGGCCAAGTGCCAGAACAACCTCAAGCAGATCGGGCTCGCATGCGTCACCTACGAGAGCAGCCGTAAGGCTCTGCCGTACGCGAACATGATCATCACGTCCGCGTCGTCGATCGCGAACTACAACCTCGGGTCCGCCGACTTTTCGATGGGCTGGACGATGGAGATCATGCCGTACGCGGAAAACACCCAACTCCGAAACCTCTACAAGCCCAACCTGAGCATCACCGCCAACGACCCCGCCATCAAGGCGATCCGGGAGAGTCCGGTCGAGATGTACACCTGCCCGTCCGACCACGCGATGCAGTTGACCCGCCCCGATTCGGGGCCGGCCGTCGCCGCAAACGTCGTGTTCTGGCCGGGTTCCTACCGGGCGTGCGCCGGCCGCGGCAACGGGTTCGTCACGTGGTACCTCTGGGAGGAACTTCCGCCCCCCTACGGAACATCCACCCGCACCGAGAACACGGGAGGCCGGCCCGTGCATGCGGGCTGGCGGGGGCCCATGCACGCGGTCAAACAGAAGGCCGGCTCGACGCTCGCCGTCGATGATGGCTGGCCGCTGCGGCGCGAGCGGATTCGCGACATCGTGGACGGCACGACCCACACGCTGCTGGTCGCCGAGTCGACGAACCGCAACTCCCAGCCCGATCCGACCAACACCGAGTTCGGGCGGCGGACGCTCTGGGCCTACGGCTGGGGCAACTTCCTGTCATCACAGACACTGCCCCAGGAACGAACCATGTACGGCAACTACTATCGGTGCGTGCAGGCCAAGGGAGCCGAACCGAACGTGGATCAGTCGAACCGGGCCTGCCACGCCGCCTGGTTCGCGCTTCACCCAAGCGGCATGAACGGGGTGATGTGTGACGGATCGGTCCGGTTCATCGGGTTCGACATCGACCCCCGCACCTGGGCCGTGATGGGCAGCATCGCCGACGGCGAGACCTACTGACATGCCACGGGGATCGAGCATCGGCACCATGCGGATGCGGGCTCGCGGCATCGCGGCCATCGTGGCCGGCATGGCGTTGGCGGGCTGCGGCAGTCGCCTCGCCCCCGTGGCGGGTCTGGTCACCCTCGATGGCAAGCCTCTCCCGAGAGCCCACGTGGTCCTGACGCCGCAGGACCGCTCCGCCGAGGGACCTTTCGTGGCAGACACCGACGCGGAGGGGCGATTCTCGCTGGGCCCGATCGGCAAGCCCTCGGAGGGGGTTCCACCGGGCCGGTATCGGCTCTCCATTTCCACGGCATTCTCGATGGACAGCGACGCGCCTCCGCCCAAGGAGCTCGTGCCGTCACCGTACACGGGTGGTGTCGACTACGAGGTGCCTCCCGCCGGCGACGCCAGGGCCAGCTTCGAGCTCCATTCCGGAAAGAAGCCCCGCTGACGCCGGCCAGACTCCGCGGTTCTCACCCGAGGCCTGCTCACGGCGTGCTTGCCGCCGGCACTCGTTGAGATGCGTCCTCGCGGAGTTCCGCGAGCCGCTTCCGCCACTTCTTCTGGCCGTTGCGGACGATGCTTCCGGGCTGGGTCGAGTAGTAGTCGTAGCCGAGATCCTCGTTGGCGGCCGCCATCGCCTCGAAGGACTCGTAGACGACGCCGTCTTTCCCGGGAAAGATCGGCCGTCCACTCGTGAGGTCGTAGAACCGAGCCCAGTAGCCCTCGGTCGACGCCGCGTCGACGACGTAGAGCGTGCGGCCGTCCCGCTTGGCCCTCGTGATGCCCTTCACCTCCGCGGCTTCGAGCCAGGCGAGGCCCTTTTCGATGCAGGAGACCAGCTCGGGCGAAGGCTGCCGGAGGCCCATCAGGAACTTGAGCACCTGGGCGCTTTCGACGCCGCTCAGCGACGCGGGCTCGAAGGCCCGGGCCGCTGCGGGCTTTCGCGTGATCGGGTCATGCTGGGCGGACCACACCGTCGCGCGGCCGTCCACCTCGACCTGCGCAGCGATCACCCAGTCGAGACCTCGGTCGAGTGCCGCCCCGAAACGCCGCCGCTGGTCGTCCGAGACGAACGCGAACCTGGGGTCGCCCTCGACGACCCGCTGGAGCAGCCTCAGCACATTGGTCATCGCATTGTCGTTGAACGTGACGTTGTCGTGGTATCCGCCCTCGAGCGGATACACCTGGGGCCATCCGCCGTTTGGGAACTGGGCATTGAGGATGAACTCGAGGCCGCGGACGGCGGCGGCCCGGCAGTCGGCTCGTTCCGAGGCGTCTCCGACCGCTGCAAGGAACTCGATCTCGCGGACGGTGGCACCGTTGTCGAATGTCGCCAGATAGTGCGGCGGCCTGCCCGGATCGCTCTGCGACGTCCACTGCATGCCGGGCCGTCGCGGCCCCTTGCCGTAGCCGAGGTGCTTCGACCAGCCGCCCGATGGTGCCTGAAAGGAGATCACGGCGTCGGCGAGTTCTCCCGCCTCTGCACCGGCGAACCATTCGCGGTCGTCTCCGTCCGGTGGCCTGAAGTCGCCGCCGGTCGGCGGCTTGAGTGCCTGCGTGAGGCCCGCCGCGGCGACCTCGGCCTGAAGGGCATCCTGATCCGCGGCAGCCAGTCGTGTGGATCGCTCGACGTACTCCTGCCAGCAGCCCGCATCGGGGCCTGTCATCCCGGCCACGCGGGATGCGTCGACTTCGGCCGCAAGAACTCCTGCGGCGGCGAGGAACGCAGACAGAAGCACAAGCCGAGTCACAGCGGAACCTCCGGAAGGAGC
>CAIKWU010000361.1 GCA_903831155.1 uncultured Planctomycetaceae bacterium
GCCGTCGTCGTCGCGATCGCGACGCTGGGCGTGGGCGGTTGCGTTTCCAACTACCTCGCCTACCAGGCGTTCGGGGCGAAGGAATGGTCGCTCCGTGGACAGGTCGCCGAGATGATCCGCGACTCCGAAGCGGCAGTCGTGCAACTCCGCGACTACTCCCGCATCCCGCGAACGATCCCGTACTACCCGCCGATCATCTGGACGTTCATCGCCAACGCATCCGACGGGCCGCCGAAGACGCTCGTCATCGAGACGGTCACGCTTGGCCCCGACATCTCGCAGCCCGGGCCCGATGGTCAGCCCCGCCGCATCATCCCGCAGGTTCCCCTGCGGGCCGAGACCGTTGACGAAACGATCACCGAGACGACGATGCCCTACGCGCTCGAGCGGGTGCCGCGAGCCGGGCCGCAGATCCTCGTGACGGCCGAACCGGCCTACGCAGGCACTTCGGTGACCGACCTTGGCCTCCGATATCTGTTCCTCTCGTGGCTGGAGCCGGAGCGGCTCCCCGAGTTCGTCCGGGGATTCATCAAGGCCGAAAGGCACCCACTGCCCGCCATCCAGTAAGGAGCTCGACGATGTCGTCCCGCCGCCGGCTACCGCCGCAGCGTCTGTCGTCTTCTGCATCGCCGACACCTCCGCAGCCCGTGGCGGCCGCCGAATCGGTGAGCGGTGGCTCGCTGGCCATCGTGCTCCTCCTCGGCCTCCTTGCCCACGGGCTCGTGCTCCTCACCGACCACATCATCTGGGACGGCTGGTGGGCCAACGCCGACCTCGGCCTGCCCGACGCCGGCATCCTCGCCCGGCAGTTTCGTGAGTCGGGCAAGCCACTCGAGGGCTGGTTCCTCGCCCCCTTCCGGCTGATCGGATCTCCCGACGGGCGGATCGCGGCCGCCAAGCTGGCGGGCGTGGCCTGCTGGATCGGTTCGTTCCTCGCCATGCACGCCTGCCTCCGGCGGCTCGCCCGGCTTGCGGCCCCGGTGGCCCTCGCCATCTCCGCCCTCGCGGTCGCCGCGCCCGTCTACGAGGTGCTCGGCGATGTGTCGCTCGTGATGTATCCCGCCTGCATGCTGCTCTTCTGGTGCGGCTGGCTGATGTTCGCGGAGGCGGTCGAACGCCGCGGCGGCGCCGCCAGCGTCTGCCGGGTGGCCGCGGCCGCCCTGCTCTTCCTCTCGTTCAACGTCAACTCACTGCTCGTGATGCACTACGCCGTCGCGGCCACGTTCGCGGTGCTGCGGTGGCGCGGCGTGCCGTGGAGCGAGCTGCGTGGTCGAGCGATCCGAGCCGCCCTGCGGTATCCCGAGATCCTCGCCCTGCCCGTCGTGTTCTGGATCTGGAAGGCGGTGTTCACGCCCACGAGCGGCTTCTATGCGGCCTACAACAAGCCCTCCTTCGCCCCGGCGAAGCTGGCGGTGGGCTACGCGGGCGTCGTCCGCGACCTTCTCGGCCCCATGGCCCGCCGCCTGGTCTCGTCGCCGCTCTGGCTGCTGGCGGCCATCGCGGCCGGTGCGGGGCTCTGGTGGCGGCTCTCCGCCCGCGACAGCGGGCGCACCGCCGCCGCGGCGCTGTCCCCGCCGGCGCACGGCTGGCGGCTGGCGGCCTGCGGGTTCCTGCTCTTCGCCGCCGCCGCCTTTCCCTACATCTCCGTCGGCCAGGCCATCATGGCGCACGGCTGGTGGTCGCGGAGCTGCATCCTCTTCCCCCTGCCGATCGCGATGACCGTCGTCGGCCTGCTCGTCGCGGCAAACCGCAGCCTCCTGCCCACCCGGCCTACCGCCTGGCTCGCCGCCGCGGCCGCCATCGCCGTGCTGTTCATTGGCGGCTGCTGGCGAAACACGCTCACCATGCAGGCCTACGGGGCCAAGCAGGCGGCGATCCGTCGCGACCTCCGCGAACTGATCGACGCCCGGTCACCGGCGGTGATCCAGCTCCGCGACTACTTCCAGATTCGATACACCAACGACTTCTACCCGATCGCCGTCTGGACGTTCCTCGCCGCCCCCCCCGACGGCCTGCCCACCACGTTCGTGCTCGAGACCGGAGGCTCGGTGCCGGGCCGCACGTCGGTGGGCGACGAGCGGACGATCGGCGCCGACGGCCAGCCGACGTTCACGATGGGCCGCCTGCCGATCTCCGGCGCCGAACTCGAGCGGCTGATCGAGACAGAGACCGGGATGCCCTACGCCATGACCAGCATTCGCCGCACGGGCCCGCACCTGCTCGTGGGCATCGGCCCCGCCCCGAACGTGGGCGACGACGGCCCGACGATCGGCGCGGAGTATCTCCGGCGGCGATGGTTCGCCCCGGGCACACTCAACGACTACGTGACGTCGCTCACGCAGGCCCGTGTCGAGTCGCTGCCGCCGATCGAGTAGGGGGCGGATCACCGGGCCTGAACCCCACGGCGGCGAGGTTGCCCACCGGCAGCGACACCTGCAGCTGGCCGGGCCAGCTGGCCTTGGCCGCGGCGCACAGCCTCAGCTTGAGGGCCGTGGGCAGCGGCGCGAGCTTGAGCCAGTAGTGCAGCGGATAGCGGTTGGTGATCGGCCGCACGTGAACGTGGGTGAACCCCGTGCGGCGGAGCATCTCGCCGAGCGCCCGCCGCGAGAAGAGCTGCAGGTGCTCGATGTCGTAGATCGGCGACCGGCGGCCCATCAGTCGGTTCGGCAGCGCCCCGTAATCGTGCCCCACGAACAGCACCGCGCCGCCCGGCTTCAGCAGCCTCCACGCCGACCGCGCGAAGGCCGCCGGATCGGGAAGATGCTCGAGCGTCTGGAAGCAGGTGACGAGGCTCGCCCCACCCGCCGGAAAGTCGTGTTCGCGAAAGGTGCCATGCCGGATCCAGGGGCGGACGTGCGGCTTGGCGGCCGCGATCGGCGCCGCGGAGGGCTCCACGCCGATCACCGTCTCGAAGCCCGCGGCCGCGAGCTCCTCGAGAAACGCCCCATCGCCCGTGCCGACGTCGATCGCCGTGCCGAGGTCGGGGAGCCGCGCGAGCAGCGGCCCGAGTAGCCGGCCATACGTGCGGGCCGCGCAGCGGGCCTCCTCAGCCGAGTCGAACGCCGCTTCGTCGTAGGCCCGCGCCAGCCCCTCCGCCGACGGCACCGGGCTCGCGTAGACGAGGTCGCAGGTCGGGCAGCGGACGAGCCGGTAATGCATGTATTCGGGAAGCTTCCGCGACGCGAAGGCATGGGCGTCGAGCTTCGCCAGGTCGTAGCGAGCCTCGGCGAACACCCGCGACTCGTCGTCGCTGCCGCAGACCGGGCAGGGCCGCGTCTGCTCGGGCACCGGCATCCCGGCGGGGGCCGTCATGGCGCTGCCCGTGGCCCCGCCTGGCCGGTCGCCGTGCCGCCGCCGGCTGCCGCCGGCCGGATCTCGCCGTCGCGGATGATGCTCCGCCGGATGAACACGGGCCGCCGCTTCACCTCCTCGAAGATCTTGGCGATGTATTCGCCCACGAGGCCGACC
>CAIKWU010000362.1 GCA_903831155.1 uncultured Planctomycetaceae bacterium
CCGTGCCCCGTCGCCGGACGCTCACTTCGCCCATCCTGGGCTCCGCTCGCTCGATGCTGGCTACGCTCCGGCATCCATGCCTCCGCTTGCCAACAACGCCGGCTCCCGGAGCACGGGCAGCCCCTCGCGAGTCCAGCGTGATGCGAGTCCTCGTATGCCTTCTCAAACGGGGCAGCGGTCGGTCGGGGGCACGCGCAGCCGCCGGGGAGATTTGTGCAACGTGGTGCCCGCTCAGTACCGGCGGGGCTGAGAAATCACAAATCCCCCCGGCGGCGAGCATGTCGCCCGACCGGCCGCGGTGCCGTAACGACTCGTACGGATCAAGGGTGACCCCTCCAAGGCGGTCAGCTGCGCTTCTGCCCTTCGCAGAACCGCTGCCGATACCGCGACGGCGTCATCCCGAAGTGCTTGCGAAAGCTGCGGCTGAAGTAGTTCGCATCGGGCCAGCCGGCGATGGCCCCCACATCCCCGATGGCGAGGTCGTTGCAGCGGAGGAGTGTCGTGGCGACCTCCAGGCGACGGCGTGTCAGGTAGGCCATCGGGGGCAGGCCCACCGCGGCGCGAAACAACCGGGAGAAATACGTCGGCTCGACGGCCACCCGCGAAGCGAGCAACGGCAGAGTCCAGTCGTCCGCCGGCGCATCGTCGATGCACTTGAGCGCCAGCGCAACCGCCCGCTGGGCTCGGACGTTCCCTGCCGAGGTCGTTGGCGGCCGCGGCGTGTTTCGGGCAAGCAGGCTCAGAAGCTGGATCAGCAGCCCCACGTGGTCACCGAAGTGGCTGTGATGCTCGATACGGGCCAGGTCGCAGAGATCATCCAGCAGCCTGCGACAGGCCGCGAACTCCGCTGCCGGCAGGCGGAGCGCCACCATGCCGCGTTGGCGGGGCGAGAGGGGCAAGGCCCAGAGCAGGTTTCCAAGATAGGGTTCGTCCGCCATCCACCCGAGTTCCCTGCCGAGCAGGGCGGTGTCGAAGCAGCAGTTGTAGAGCGACAACCCCTGCACGTCCGCATAGCCGTGCCATGCCCCGGGCCGGAACAGATACACGTCTCCGGCCGTGGGCTGAAACTCGCCAAGGACGGTCTGGTGCCGGCATGTCCCGGCAGCGATCACGGCGATTTCCACGAACTCGTGGTCGTGCACGCCGTAGTTGCCGTGGTTGGGGTTCCACTTGGCCACGATTCGCCGCACGGTCTGGTGGTAGGACTTCCACGAAAGCGGCTGATGTGGTGGCGGATCGGACACTGGCCGGGAGGCCCGCGATTTCAATTCTGTGCTAGTGCTCATCGACGGAATCCTAACACCCCCCAACCGCCGCTGCTACGGTATCCCCCATTGGCGAGGCGGGCTACGGGCCCGTCGGGAGGCGCGAGGGATTCCGACATGGACGAGGTGCGTGGCCGGGTTCGAGCCGCCCTGATCGGCGAACAACCGATGTTCTTCCAGTCGTTGGCTCATTGGCTTTGCAGCGAGCGAGGCATCGAGGCGTCGTTCGTGGGTGGTCACGATTCCTGCGCCGTGCAGCAGTGCCTGGCATTTGCTCCGGACGTGGCCGTCGTGGACCAGCAGTCCGGCAACGGCTCGCTGGCCTCGATTGTCGCCACGTTGCGTGCCGGACTGCCCACCACCCAGATCCTGCTTCTGGCTGAGGCGGCGACCCCTGAGACCAGGGAGGCGGCAGCCGCATCAGGATGCAACGGGCTCGTCGCCAAGAATGAATCGGCCGACAGCCTGGCGGAGGCCCTGCTCACAGCCCGCGGCGATGCAGCCGCGACCGCCACGCCAAGCCCACTCGCCTCGCCGGGGCGGTCGCTGCGACTGACGGTCCGCGAGCGCGAGGTGCTCCATCTCCTCGCAGGCGGCACAAGTACGGCGGCCATCGGCCAACGGCTTCAGATCGCCCGCAACACCGCCCGCGCCCACGTGCAGCGGGTGATCGAGAAGCTCGGCGCCCACTCGAAACTCGAGGCCGTCGCCGTGGCCCGACGAACGGGCATCATCAACCCCTGAGCCCGACGAAGGATATTCATGCAACGCCACCCAGCCCCTGAGTTCGGAGCCGGCCGCACGCGGCGGATCTCGTCCGCCCTCGCCGCCCTGCCGCTGCTGGCGGCGGCAGTGGCCGCATGCCTCGGGCCTGTGATCCACGGGGACGAGCCGCCGACCTCCTCCGGGCAGCCTGCCGGCCCTGGCGGATATCGACTGTTCGTCGGCATCGTCGGCAACCCCTCGGTGCCGGACATCTCCTGGAGCGACGAGGAGCTGACGCAGATCAAGCAGCTCGGCGTCAACATGGTGCAGCTGTCGATCGCCTGGGGCGGCAAGCCGGCGGGCGAGGTCCTGAATCTCGAGGACCTCGATGCCGAACAGCGCGAGAAGTTTCGGTTCCGCATCGCGCAGGCGAAGAAGCACGGCCTGAAGACGATCGCCCACTTCGGGATTCCCCGAATGGTGAACTTCAACCCGGTGCGGCCGGCCTGCATCCTCGATCAGGCCGTCCAGGCCAAGTATCGAGACCTCCTCAAGGAGTTCATGGTTTCGTTCCCCGAAGTTGACGACGTGCTCGTCTACACGTTCGACCAGCAGGCGTGGCTGTGCAGCGAGTTCGGCCCCTGCCCTCGTTGCAGCGGCATTCCGCTCGATGCCCGCCTGCCGGCCTTTCTCAACATGCTCAACGAGACGATGCAGTCGGTGAGGCCGAACACCCGGCTGTGGTGGAAGCCATGGGAACTTTCCAAGGGGCAGGTGGTGGCGATCCTCGACGATGTGAAGCCTGCCCACTTCGGAC
>CAIKWU010000363.1 GCA_903831155.1 uncultured Planctomycetaceae bacterium
CATGGGCAGCAACGCCCGTGGCGGCATCACGCAAAGCGGTGCGTCGGGGTCATACACCTACGCGGCCAAACCCAACATGGGTGATAAGCCGGTGCTCTTCGTGAGCTGGTTTGATGCGGCGAGAGTTTCCAACTGGCTGGTGAATGGAGGGACGAGTTCGTCGAGCACGGAGACGGGCGCTTATACGCTCAACGGCGGGACGAGCGGTAATGCCCCGGCGGTGAACGTGGGAGCAGCCTTCTTCATCCCGACAGAAAACCAGTGGTACAAGGCGGCATATTACAAGGGTGGCGGCACGAACGCGGGCTACTGGGACTACGCCACGCAGAGCGACACGGCCCCGACGGCGGTGACATCGGGTTCAACTGGCATCGGCTCCGCAGGGAACGCAGGCAACTTTGCGAACTTCAACCTGGCGGCCGACTGGAACGGCCAAAACGGCAACGTGACGACGGTGGGCACCAACGGCGGAGCGAATGCCTACAACGCGTTTGACATGAGTGGCAACGTGATTGAATGGAACGACCTCACGGGTGCTGCTGGCTCGTCTCGTGGGGCCCGGGGCGGCGTCTGGGACAACAACGCGCTACTCTTGTCGTCTTCCTCAAGGAACACGTACACCGCGTCGAACGAGAACGAGTACTTCGGCTTTCGTCTCGCCGCCGTCCCCGAGCCCTCCACCTGGGCCATGGCCTTCGCCGGTCTGGCCTGCGGCGGCTACTCGATGTTCCGTCGTCGCAAGCGGGCCTGACACCTCCAGGCCAAAGCCCTCGACAAGAGCCCGCGAGTTGCCTTCGACCGGCAGGTGACTCGGCGGCGGTGCTTGGTCCTATCGATGGCCGAGCCGAGCGACCCTGCTCGATGTGGCGGCGGCGGTGGCGGGCTTGGGTGACCTGCTGACCTCGCAGCCGACCCGACCGGAGGCAGAGGCTCAGCGGGCGACGGGCACCTGCGGGGTGGCGGACTCCAACCGGGCGAGCGACTTGGAAAGTGACCACGAAAGTGCCCACTCACGGGAGGCCCAAGTAGGCTCCGAGTGGCACTCTGCGGCATCTGTGCGGGCTGCCGACCACTCCGAGCCGAGCGCGGCTGAAAACAAAAAAACCCCCGCGAAGCCCGGGATTTCCGGGACATCGCGAGGGTCTTCTGTTGAGAGGCTCCGGTCGGAGTCGAACCGACGATGGCGGATTTGCAATCCGCTGCCTTAGCCACTTGGCTACGGAGCCGCATTGGTTTCGACTTTTACGCTACGGCACTCTGGGCGAACTGGTCAAGTTCTTCCTGCCAGGCAAAAGCCTTCGGCCGCTCCGCGGATCGCGGTTCGACCGGACATGCCTAGGAATCGGACGGTACGGCCCCGCGGCTTCAATCCTTTCCGTTTCTCGGGGCTAGGGCGGGCGCTTTGGTTCGCCCCGATCCGTGCCGATATAGTCTGCGGCACCGGTTCATTTTCCCACCTCCGGCCGTGGCGGCGTCAGAGCGTCCACGGCCACCCAGGAGCATCTTCAGGATGACCAAGCAGGCGACGTGCGACATCGGTCTGATCGGCCTGGCGGTCATGGGCGAGAACCTCGCCCTCAACATCGCCAGCCGCGGCTACCCGATCGCCGTCTACAACCGCACCACGAGCGTCACCGACGCCTTCACCGCCGGCCGCGGCAAGCAGCCCAACGTGGTCGGCTGCCGCACGCTCGAGGACCTCGTCGCCGCCCTCAAGCCGCCGCGGAAGGTGATGATGATGGTCAAGGCCGGCCCCGCCGTCGACGACCTCATCAAGACGCTGATCCCGTTGCTCTCCAAGGGCGACGTGATCATCGACGGCGGCAACACGCTCTACTCCGACACCGAGCGACGGACGAAGGAGGTGGAGGCAGCCGGCCTGCTCTACATCGGCACCGGCGTGTCGGGCGGCGAGGAGGGAGCGCTCAAGGGCCCGAGCCTCATGCCCGGCGGCTCGAAGGCGGCCTGGCCCCTCGTGCAGCCGATCTTCCAGGCGATCGCGGCAAAGGTCGGCCCCAAGGGCGACATCCCCTGCTGCGACTGGGTGGGCCCGCGCGGCGCCGGCCACTACGTGAAGATGGTCCACAACGGCATCGAGTACGGCGACATGCAGCTGATCTGCGAGGCCTACTCGCTGCTCAAGCACGGCGCCGGCCTCACCAATCCCGAACTGGCGAAGGTCTTTCACGACTGGAACCGGGGCGAACTCGACAGCTACCTGATCGAGATCACCCGCGACATCTTCACCGTGAAGGATCCCGACAGCGGCGAGTTCGTCGTCGATCGGATCCTCGACAAGGCCGGCGCCAAGGGCACCGGCAAGTGGATGAGCCAGCTCGCCCTCGACCTCGGCGTGCCGAGCACGCTCGTCACCGAGGCGGTCTACGCCCGCTGCCTCTCCGCCCTGAAGGACGCCCGCGTGCGGGCCAGCAGGGTGCTCAAGGGCCCCGACAAGCGGAACCATGGCGACCGGCACACCTTCGTGGAGCAGGTCCGCCGCGGTCTGTATGCGTCGAAGATCGCCAGCTACGCCCAGGGCTTCGTGCAGCTGGCCGCCGCCGCCAAGGAGCACGACTGGCCGCTCGACTACGGCGCCATCGCCATGATGTGGCGGGGCGGCTGCATCATCCGGGCCCAGTTCCTCGAGCGGATCCACGACGCCTACAAGGCAGCGCCCGACCTCGAGAACCTGATGCTCGCCCCCTACTTCACCGAGGCGCTGGCCGATGCCCAGGACTCGTGGCGGCACGTCGTCGCCTCGGCCGCCACGATCGGCGTGCCGGTGCCGGCCTTCATGGCGGCGCTCGCCTACTACGACGGCTACCGTCATGCCGACCTGCCGGCCAATCTGCTGCAGGCGCAGCGCGACTACTTCGGCGCCCACACCTACGAACGCACCGACAAGCCCGGCACGTACCACACGGAGTGGATCGAGCTGCGGAAGCCGGTCGGCTGAGGAGCAGCACGCAGCATGGCCAACCCCTACCTCGAAAACCTCTTCTCGCTCGCGGGCCGGACCGCCGTGGTCGTCGGCGGCACGGGCGTGCTCGGCGGCGCGCTGGCGGAGGGGCTCGCGCGGGCGGGTGCCTTCGTGGTGGTCGCCGGACGCGGCGCCGACCGGGGCAACGCCCGCGTCGATGCCATCCGTGCGGCCGGTGGCGACGGCACCTTCGTCAGCGTCGACGCCACCGATCGCGAGAGCGTGAAGGCCCTGTTGGAAGCGACGGTCCACGCCCGCGGCAAGGCCGACATCCTCGTCAACTGCGCGGGCGTCAACTCGTCGGTGCCCTACTTCGACATCCCTGATGACGACTTCGCCAAGGTCATCGACACGAACCTCAAGAGCACCCACGTCGGCTGCCAGGTGTTCGGGGCCCACATGGCCGAGCATGGCGGCGGTTCGATCCTCAACATCGGCAGCGTGTCGGCCGACAAGCCGCTCTCCCGGGTGTTCATCTATTCCGCGTCGAAGGCGGCCGTGGTGAACTACACGAAGAACGTGGCCCGCGAGCTGGCGCCCAAGGGCGTGCGCGTCAACGTGCTCTGCCCGGGCTTCTTTCCTGCCGAGCAGAACAAGAAGATCCTCTCGCCTGAGCGGGTCGCCTCGATCATGGGCAAGACGCCGATGAACCGCTTCGGCTCGCCGGAGGAGCTCCTCGGCGCCGCAATCCTGCTCTGCGCGCCCGTGGCGGGGAGCTTCATCACCGGCGCCGAGGTCTACGTCGATGGCGGCTTCACCGGCATGAGCATATGACCTCGCGTCAGCGAGGTCATCCGCACCCCCTCCCCTCCACACCATGCCGCACACGATCGTGATCTTCGGGGCGTCGGGCGACCTTACGAGCCGCAAGCTCGTGCCCGCGCTCTACAACCTCATGCGGGCCGGCTCGCTGCCAGAGCCGACGCGGATCGTCGGCTTCTCCCGGACTCCCATGACCGATGCCGAATGGCGGGCGAGCCTCCGCGAGACGACCGCGAAGCACTGCGACTGCGGGCCGCTCGACGATGAATCGTGGAACCGTTTCGCGGCCTCGATCCACTACCAGCCGGGCGACATCGGCGTGTCGGCCGACATCGGCCGGCTCGAGGCCCGGCTCCGCGACCTCGAGGGAGACGATGGCGCCGACCGCGTCTACTACCTCGCCACCGCGCCGCAGTTCTACGAGCCTGTGATCGTGGCCCTCGGCGAACACGGCATGGCCGCCCAGGATCGTGGCACGCGGCGGATCGTGGTCGAAAAACCGTTCGGCACCGACCTCGCCACGGCCCAGGCGCTCAACGCCCACATCCACACGGTGTTCCGCGAGAGCCAGGTGTTCCGCATCGACCACTACCTCGGCAAGGAGTCGGTGCAGAACATCCTCGCCCTGCGCTTCGCGAACACGATCTTCGAGCCGATCTGGAACCGCCGCTACGTCGACCACGTGCAGATCACGGTGGCCGAGGAGGTGCCCGTAGGCCGCCGCGGCGGCTACTACGACGGCGCGGGCGTGCTCCGCGACATGTTCCAGAACCATCTGCTCCAGCTGCTGATGGTCACGGCGATGGAGGCACCGGCGCGGTTCAACGCCAGCGCCGTCCGCAACGAGAAGGTGAAGGTGCTCGAGGCGATCCGGCCGCTCGACCCCGCCGACGCCGCGGCGGCCGGCATCCGCGGCCAGTATCGCGGCTACCTCCAGGAGCCGGGGGTGCCGGCCGGCAGCCGCACCGCCACGTTCGGAGCCATCCGGCTCGAGATCGACAACTGGCGATGGCAGGGCGTGCCCTTCTACCTGCGGAGCGGCAAGGCGATGAGCTGCCGCACCACGCAGATCGTGATCGGGTTTCGGCAGCCGCCGCTCGAACTCTTCGCCAACGGCACGCCGGCCCACGCCCGCGAGGCGAACCGGCTCGTGATCCAGATCCAGCCGGCAGAGGGCATCCAGTTGCACTTCCACACGAAGGTGCCGGGAGCCGGCATGCACCTCCGGCTCACCGACCTCGACTTCAGCTACTCGCGAGAGTTCGCCGGGCGGCTCCCCGAGGCCTACGAGCCGCTCCTGCTCGACGTGATGGAGGGCGACGCCAGCCTCTTCGCCCGCGCCGACGAAGTCGAGAAGTCGTGGGAGATCATCGACCCGTTCGTCCACGCCTGGTTCTCGCCGAAGCTCGCGCCGCCCGACGTCTACGAACTGGGTGACTGGGGCCCGCTCTCCAGTTTCGAGTGGATGCACGCCCAGGGCCGCACGTGGTTCGACATGTGCCCGGTGCTCACGTGACCGCCCCAGAAAAAGGTGGCAGCCACCTTTTTTCGATCGGCGGCGTGGCGCTCGCGTCGCCCGTGGTGCAGGCGGCCCTCTCTGGCTACAGCGACCGGGCCATGCGGGTGCTGGCCCGCCGCCACGGCGCTGCCTACTCGCTCGGCGAGGTGCTCCTCGACCAGTTCGTGGCCACCGTCGGCACCAATCGCCGGAACCTCGCCCGCCTCGCGGTGGCCGACGAGGAGCATCCCGTCGGCGGCCAGCTGATGGGCTCGAACCCCGACGACTTTCCGCCGGCCGCCCGACGCCTCGTGGCCGAGGGCTACGACGTGATCGACATCAACTTCGGCTGCCCCGTGAAGAAGGTGCTCGGCCGCTGCCGCGGAGGCTACCTCCTCTCGCAGCCTGCCACGGCGCTCGAGATCGTGGCGAAGGTCCGTGAGGCCGTGCCGCCCCACGTGCCCGTCACGCTCAAGATGCGCCGGGGCCTCGACGACACACCGGAGAGCCTCGACAACTTCTGGACGATCTTCGACGGCGCCTTCGCCCGCGGCGCGGCGGCGATCACGGTGCACGGACGCACCGTGAAGCAGAAGTACGTCGGACCCAGCAACTGGCAGTTCCTCGCGGCCGTGAAGCAGCACGCGGGCGACCGGATCGTGATCGGCTCCGGTGATCTCTTCTCGGCCGAGGCCTGCGTGGCCATGCTGGAGCAGACCGGCGTCGACGGCGTGAGCGTGGCCCGTGGGGCGATCGGCAACCCCTGGATCTTCCGGCAGACGCTCGCCCTGCTCGCCGGCGAGCCTCCGCTGCCGCCCCCCACGATCCACGAACAGCGGGACGTGCTCCGCGAGCACTGGGCGCTCTCGATGGAACTTCACGGCGAGCAGGTGGCCGGCCGCAGCATGCGAAAGTTCGCGATCAAGTATGCCCGCGTGCACCCCGAGCCCCTCGCCGTCCGCGACGCCTTCATCGGCGTGAAGGTGAACGCCGACTGGCAGGCCGTGCTCGACCGCTTCTATGCGGTCGACGGCCCCGGCCGCGATCCGGCCGCCGATGTGGATGAAGTCTCGTCGTGCGACGAGACCTGACCGCCGAGCACCGCCCGGCACTCGTCCGCCATCACGCCCGCCTCGATCCACCGGCCCAGGGCCCACGCCGCCGCCTCGCGGATCACCGGGTCGCGGTCACCGGCCGCCGCGGCGAGCGCGGCGAAACCTCCAGCGGCGGGACGATTGCCCAACGCGATCGCGGCCGAACGCAACAGCCCGGTTCGTTTCGCCCGCTTGAGCGCCGATCCCTTGAAGCGACGGCGAAAGCTCTGCTCATCGAGGGCGAGCAGGTCGGCCAGCGGAAGCGTGGGCTCGCCGTTGCGGGGCTGGAACGTGGGCTCGCTCGAGCCCGGCGCATGCCGGTTCCATGGGCAGACCTCCTGGCAGACATCGCAGCCGAAGATCCACTCGCCCATCCCGTCACGCAGGTCGGGCGGCACGGGATCCTGGCTCTCGACCGTCACCCCGCTGATGCACCGCGAGGCGTCGAGCACACCGGGCTCGGGAAAGGCGCCGGTGGGACAGGCGTCGAGGCAGGCGGTGCATGTGCCGCAGTGCTCGGTCTCCAGCGGCTGATCGGAAGGCAGCGCGAGATCGGTGAGAAAGGCGGTGAGCAGGAACCAGCTACCGGCCTTCGGATCGATGAGCATCGTGTTCTTGCCGAACCAGCCGAGGCCGGCCGCCCAGGCGAAATCGCGCTCGGCGATCGGGGCCGAGTCGACCACGCCCCGCGTGCGGCAGCCGGGCACGCGGGCTTCGAGCCACGCCGAGAGTTGATTCGCCCGCGCCCGCAGCAGGTCGTGGTAGTCGTCGCCCCAGGCGTAGCGGGCCACCCTGCCCTGCCCCGGCGGGCAGTCGGCCGTGTCCGGGCGGGCGGCATGGTCGGTCGCGAGCATCACCACGCTCGCGGCCCCTTCGAGGAGCGACGCAGCCGACCGCCGCAGCGGCTCGTGACGCTCGAGCCACTCCTGCGTCGGACCGGCCAGCCCGCGGGTCAGCCACCCCCGGAAGGCGTCGTGGTGGGGAGGCTCGACCAGGCATGTGATGCCCACCCGCGAAAACCCGAGCCTCAGGGCTTCCTCCCGGAGTTCGGCGGCCAGAGCACCTGAAGCGGCGGCGATCGGCGGGGCGGGCTGCATCGACCGGTGAAGATGGGCGGCGGTGATCACGGCATCCGCGGAACTGGTCTGGACCCGCGGCCCAGACTCGCTACTCTCCCGCCCTCCCATTGTCCCACGCGGCGGCGGGATTCCAACTCATTCCCACGTGGAGTGCCTGACGTGTCGACCATTTCGCTCCAGCGACACCCGGCCCGCGGTTCCCTGCTTGCATGCCTGCTGGGAGGTCCGCTCCTCGCCGCCGCCGGCTGCCAGACGCCCCAGACGGCGACGGTCGCGCCCCCGCCCACCGGGATGATCGGCCAGCCGGCTTCCTACGGCAGTTGGGCCACGCCGCCCCAGGGAGCTGCCTATCCACCGACCGTCAGCGCGCCGCCGATGCCCGTCGCCGGCACCTCGCCGCCGCCGATGCCGGGCCCGGCCACGCAGTGGCAGGCCGCGGCCCCGCCCCCGCAGATGGCACCGCCGGCGGCGCCGACGAACGGCGCCTGGTCGTGGTCGCAGCCCTCGACCGGTGCGCCGCCGTCGATCCAGCAGTACGGAAACCAGCTGCAGGCCCAGGCCGGACAGACGCAGCAGGGCATGACGGCCCAGGCCCAGCAGTACGCCAACCAGATGCAGGGCCAGGCGCAGCAGTATGCGAACCAGGCGCAGCAATACGCCAACCAGCAGATGCAGCAGGCCAACACGCAGGCGCAGGGCGCCATGAACCAGTACACGCAGCAGATGCAGCAGGCGGTGCCGCAGATGCAGCAGCAGGTGACGGCCCAGATGCCGACGGCCCAGCCGACGAACACCTCCTGGAATCCGTTCGCGACATCAGCCCAGTCGCTTCCGCCGGCCCGCGCCACGCCGACCACGGCGGTGCCGCGGTACTGAGTATCGCGCCCGCGGGCCATCCATGGCCCCGCGGGCTTACGCCCGTCGCGGGCGAAGCCAAGGTTCGCCTCGGACGGGCAATGGCCGCCAGCCAGGCGGCCGACGCGCCCGCGGGCAATCCATGGCCCCGCGGGCTTACGCCCGTCGCGGGCGAAGCCAAGGTTCGCCTCGGACGGGCAATGGCCGCCATCCAGGCGGCCGATGCGCCCGCGGGCCATCCATGGCCCCGCGGGCTTACGCCCGTCGCGGGCGAAGC
>CAIKWU010000364.1 GCA_903831155.1 uncultured Planctomycetaceae bacterium
GGCCCCGCGGATCCACCACCGGGCGAGGAACGGCATGCAGCCGCGGGCGTGCCGCGTGTTGCTTGGGAGCCCGGCGGTCGGCCGGTCGATCGGCGAACTCAGGCTCCGCTCTGCGATGGGGGCCACGGTCGTGGGCGTCCGACATGACGGGCACCACGTGACGAACCCGGGGCCCGACTATCGCTTCGCGGCGGGCGACGAGGTCACGCTCGTGGGAACGCCGGACCAGCAAGCCGCGGTCCGTCGGCTGTTCGAGGCCTGATGCGGCCCTCTCCAGGCGCCGGAGCCGTGGGCTTGGAGCCTGCGGTTCCTCGCGTCGGCTCGGGGCTGCCGGTGCCCCATCGCCGGACGTTCGCGGCGGGCATCCTGCCCGACGCTCACTGCATGTCCGCGGCGCTTCGCCATCCTGGCTCCGCTTGCTCCCATAGCCCGGCTCTCGGGGCACCGGCAGCCCCTCGCTGAGTTCGTGCCTCGGGAGGCTGCAGGGACAGCCGCGATCGCGCGAGCGATGCTGGCTTGCGCGGCTGGACGGTATTCTGAGCAGATGCACGGGAGCTCGCTCATGACTTGGCTTGTGCCGCGAACGGTATTGGTCTGCTCGGTTGCGTTTGCGGTGGCCTCGCTCGCATGGGCCGACGTGCCCTGGCCGCAGTGGCGGGGGCCGGCTGGCGAGGGGCATGCCGTGGACGCGGCGGATCTGCCGGTCGAGTGGAGCGAGACGAGCCAGGTGGCCTGGAAGACGCCGCTTCCCGGCCGCGGCTGGTCGTCGCCCGTGCTCGACGAGCGGCTCGTGTGGATGACGACGGCGCTCGAACGCGAGGCGCCGCCCGACGTCGTCGCCGAGCGTGCGGTGGCGGTGCCGGGCAGCCAGCCGCGAAACGTCGCCTCGAGCGTGAGCCTGCGGGCGCTGGCGGTGAATCGTGATACTGGAGAGCTCGTGCACGACATCGAGCTCTTCGCGATCGACGACCCGCAGCCGATCCATACGCTCAACTCCTTCGCCTCGCCGTCGCCGGTGCTCGGCGCCGGCCGGCTGTTCTGCCAGTTCGGCGACTACGGCACCGCCTGCGTCGACACGGCCACCGGGACGATTCTCTGGAAGAACCGCGACCTGCGGCTCGACCACATGAACGGCCCCGGCAGCACGCCCATCCTGCACGACGGCCTTGTGATCGTGAACTGCGACGGCTGCGACGTGCAGGAGATCGCGGCACTCGACGCCGCGACCGGCCGCCTGGCCTGGAGGACGCCCCGCTCCGGCCCGCTCCGCGACAATCCCGACCTCAAGAAGGCCTATGCCACGCCGATCATCGTGCGGCAGGGCGGCCGCGAGGTGCTGGTGTCGCCCGGCTCCGACTGGCTCTACGGCTACGACCCGAAGACGGGCGTCGAGCTCTGGCGGATGAGCTACGGTGAGCTCGGCTTCTCGGTGGTGCCCCGGCCGGTGACAGGCCACGGCCTGCTCTTCATGAGCACGAGCTTCAACCAGCCGCGGCTTCTGGCCGTGAAGCTCGCCGCCGATGGCGGCGGGGCGGAGATCGCCTGGCAGGAGAAGAAGGGGGCGCCGAGCATGCCCTCGCCGCTGGTCGTGGGCGACCGGCTCTTCATGGTGAGCGACAAGGGCGTGGCCACGTTCCTCGACGCGCAGACGGGCGCAGCCGTGGCGACGCTCCGGCTTGGTGGCAACTTCTCATCGTCGCCGCTCTTCGCCGATGGCAGGATCTATGTCGGCAATCGCGATGGCGACACGTTTGTGATCGATCCGGGCACGGGCCCGGGGGCCGAGCCGAGCATCCTGACCACGAACCATCTCGACGGACGGATCTTCGCCACGCCTGCGGCCGTGGGCGACTCGCTCTACCTCCGCACCGACACGGCGATCTACCGGATCAGGAATGCCGCCGGCGAGCGGCCCTGAAGGCCGCCGCCGTCGCGCGATCAGCCGTCGGGGTCGTCGGCCCGTTGGCTTCCCGCACACCGATGACCACTCTTCCTGTCGCGGCAGCTCGTCGATCATGCCGAGTCGCTCGGGTGCGACTCCGTGTTCATCACCGACTTCGGCCCCTTCGAGGTGAAACC
>CAIKWU010000365.1 GCA_903831155.1 uncultured Planctomycetaceae bacterium
GTCAGCCGGAAACTCCTTGGCGGGATCGAGCGAGTCGACGCCGGTGAGGTCGCGGATCGTGTAGGTGTATTCAGCGTTGTTGAGCCGGCGGAGCACGACGCGGCCCGGGTCGCCCGCCCGGGTGCGGGCCTCGGCCTTGAGAAAGTCGTGGAGCCACTGCCCGATCTCGGCCCGCTCCTGGTCGGTCGGCTGGTCGGCCTCCGGCGGCGGCATCTGCCGGCTCGACACCATCTCGGCCACCCGCTGCCAGACCTTCACCCGGCTGCGAACCGCGTCGAGCGAGCCGACGCCCGAGAGGTCGAGCTCCCCTTCGATCAGATCACCGGCATGGCAGTCCTGGCAGTATTGCTTGACCAGCAGCACCACCCGCCCGTGCCCGGCCGACAGGGCATCGACCGCCGCCGACTCCGCCCCACGAACCGGCCCGGCCACGATGCACGGCACGACCGCGGCGATCGCGATCCTCATCGCCTGATTTCGCGTTTGATTCATGGTGCGTGCCATCGCCTCGTCCGCCATGTGGACTGTCGACAAAGCTGATGCTACCTGCCCTCGGCAGGGGCGTCAACGCGGAGACAGCATGCTCGCGACTGCGGTCGGTTACGCGGCGCCAGCTGTATTGAGCGGCTCGAGTGCCGTCACGTGGAGCGTGGAGACCAACTGCAACCGTGTTGGGATTCCGTCGGCATCCGGCAGGGCCACGACGATTTCCGTTTTCGTGACGATGGCCATCTCGGGATGGCGGACCTCGTAGCTCTCACCACTGGACGTCACGATGCGAAACGGCTGAAACGGGCGCGCGTTGAGCCGCAGACGGATCGTTTCGAACGACACAGGCAACTCCTTCAAGCACACTATTGATACGCATGTTCACGTATGTTCAGTCTGTGTCGATGCGCCGCCGATGTCAAGCCGCTCGTCAGGCCAGAATGGCCTTTGCCACCTCGCCGGCCACGTCGGTGAGCCGGTAGTCGCGGCCGGCATGCCGGTAGGTGAGCTTCTCGTGGTCGAGGCCGAGCAGGTGCAGGATCGTGGCGTGGAAATCGTGCACATGCATCCGGTTCTCCGCCACTGCGATCCCGTAGTCGTCGGTGCTGCCATACGACATGCCGGCCTTCACACCGCCGCCGGCCATCCAGCTCGAGAACGCCTGGTGGTGGTGCTCGCGGCCCTTGTGGCCAGCCTCCGTGTGGTAGGGCGTGCGACCAAACTCCGTCGTCCAGACGACGAGTGTTTCGTCGAGCATGCCCCGCTGCTTGAGATCAGTCACGAGCGCGGCCATCGCCTGGTCGACGTTCTTGGCCAGCGGCACGTGGTCCTGCATGTTGCCGTGAGAATCCCAGTTGCCTGACGAACCGGTGTCGATCAATTCGATAAACCGCACGCCTCGCTCGGCCATCCGCCGGGCCACGAGGCACTGCCAGCCGAAGCCGGTCGTCTGGCCGGGCTTGAGCCCGTAGAGCGCGAGGGTGCCGGCCGTCTCCTGCGACAAATCGAAAACCTCCGGAGCCTCCGACTGCATGCCGAAGGCGGTCTCGAACGACCGGATCCTCGCCTCGAGCGCGGCATCGAGGTCACGGGCCTCGGCGTGCCGGCGGTTGACCTGGGCAAGCTGCTCCAGTTCCAGAGACTGCAGGTCGGCGGCAGCAGACCGCCGGTTCATGTTGGCAATCGGAATCGGGCCGGGCACGATGTGGGTGCCCTGGTGGCAGCCGGGCAGGAAGTCGGAGCCCCAGGTCTGCGTGCCGGCATAGGGCGCCTTCGGCGCGATCGCCACGAACGACGGCAGATTTTGGTTCTCGGTGCCCAGCCCGTAGCTCACCCACGACCCGATGCTCGGCCGGGCAAACGTGAACGAACCGGTGTGGATCTCGAGCGTCGCCTCGTAGTGGTTGGTATGGTCCGACTCCATCGAGCGGATCACGCAGAGGTCGTCGACGATGCTCCGCGTGTGCGGAAAGAGATCGCTCACCTGGATACCGCTCTTGCCACCGGGGGCGAAGCCCCAGTGCGGCCCGATCAGGCTCCGCTTGAACTCGCCCGTCTTCCCCTGCCAGTTATCGATCGTCACCTCTTTGCCATGGTCGGCGATCAGCTTCGGTTTGTGGTCGAACGACTCAACGTGCGACACGCCCCCTGTCATATAAAGAAAGATCACCGACTTCGCTTTCGCCGGCAGATGGGTGGCCTGTGGGACGAGCGGATTCACTGCCGCCGCAGGCGACTGCCTGCCGAGCATGCCGGCGAGCGCGAGGCCGCCGAGGCCGCCGGCCGACTGCCGGAGCATCTGGCGACGGGATGGAAAAAACGGTGACATGGTGATGTCCTCTCGTGGCGTACGAGTGTGCGACCGTGGTCGGCAGGCTTCAGTCGATAGAATCGGGCTTCAGTCGATAGAATCGGGCTTCAGTCGATAGAATCGGGCTTCAGTCGATATAGAGGAATTCGTTGGAGGCGAAGAGCGTGCGGGCAAAGGCGGCCCAGGCGAGCAGTTCGTGCTGGTCGGCTGGGGTGTCGGTGGCCTTGAGACCGGTGCGGTAGCGGTCGA
>CAIKWU010000366.1 GCA_903831155.1 uncultured Planctomycetaceae bacterium
ACATCGGCAGCGGCACGAACTACGTGCAGAACCAGGGCTCCAACATTGGCCAGCTCACGCTCAATATTCCCGCGGGCACCGACAACGTCTACTCGGGCAACCTTGGTGCGGCGGTCGTCGCCACCGGCAGTACGCAAAACCTCTTCGGTCTCCGCAAGATCGGCTCGGGCACCTTCGAGCCCAGCGGGGCGATCGTCAACTACTCCGGCGGCACCGTGATCGAAGGAGGCGTGTTCCGGATCTCGTCCGACTCGAAGCTCGGCCAGATCGGCTCGCTCACCGGCACGGCGGGCAGTTCAGGCTCACCGCAGGCTCCGATCTCGGCCTACGAGAACAGCCTGGTGCTCAACGGTGGATCCCTGCAACTCACCACGAGCACCAACTTCGTCCTCAACTCGAATCGTGGCATCGGCCTCGGCCCGACGTCCGGGTCGAGCGGCGGCACGGGCACGTTGACCGTCGATTCGGGCATCGTGGCCACCTACGGCGGCATCATCGCCTCGGCCGGCAACACCGGCACCCAGACGCTCATCAAGAATGGTGCCGGCGAACTGGTGCTCAACGGCACGAGCACGTTCCTGGGGCTCATGCAGGTGACCGAGGGCACCCTCAGCGGCTCAGCGGTGCTGAACAGCAGCCTGAGCCTGTCGGCCGGGGCCGTGCTCGCCCCCGGCGGCAGCGGGACGACCGGCTTCTTCGTGGTCCCCTACAACGCCACGTTATCGGGCACGCTGGCCATCGCGATTGATCCGGCCGGCGCGGGATCGAGCGACATGCTCATTGCGGGCCAGCTGCTCGACCTCACGGGCGGCAGCTCGGCGGTGGACTTCAGCACGCTCGGCACGCTCGACGACCCGGCCTACGTGTTCGCCAACTATGGCGGGCTCAATGGCACGTTCGCCTCCGTGTCGAACCTGCCAACCGGCTATGCGATCGACTATGGCTACCTCGGCAACTTCATCGCCCTGGTGCCGGTGCCGGAGCCGACGACCTATGCGATCCTGTCGGGGGCGGCGATGGCCCTGTTGATCCGCCGGCGGCGCCAGCAGGCCTGAGCCTTCGGCAACGGGCTGCGAGCGGCTGCGGGCTCAGCCGTCCTGACGGACCGCCTGACGGGTCTCCATCAGATAGCCGAGCCACGCCTCGATACCGGTGCCGGACTTCGCCGACACCTCGAACGTTTGCATCCCCGGCCGCACGGCCTCGATGTTGGCCAGAGCCTTTGCCCGGTCGAACTCGCAGACTGCCGCGAGGTCGATCTTCGTGATCGCGGCCACGTCGGCCGTGTTGAACAGGCCGGGATACTTCAGCGGCTTGTCCTCGCCTTCCGTCACCGAGAGCAGCGCCAGGCGGACCGATTCGCCGAGATCCCAACTCGTCGGGCAGACGAGGTTGCCCACGTTCTCGATGAAGAGATAGCGGAGGGAGGTGAGATCCCAGCCCTCGAGATGCCTCTCGATCATGTCGGCTTCGAGGTGGCAGAGGCCGTGGGTCATGATCTGGCGGACGGGAGCGCCGCTCTCGGC
>CAIKWU010000367.1 GCA_903831155.1 uncultured Planctomycetaceae bacterium
CAGGGCCCGCATGGCTTCGGTCAGGCGGGATCGGGTGGCGATGATCCTGGCGCGGTTGTCGGCCAGCCACGCCTGGTCGTCGATCGCGGCGGTCGCGGCCGCGATCGAGAGGGCGTCGCAGTTGTAGGAGTCCTTCACCTTGTGCATCTGCTCGATCAGGGCCGGCTGAGCCACCGCGAAGCCGAACCGCAGACCGGCGAGGGCGTAGGACTTCGAGAACGATCGGGTCACGATGACCCGGGGGTTCTCCTTCACCAGCCCGAGGCAGTTGGTGTCGGAGAAGTCGCCGTAGGCCTCGTCCACGACGAACGCACAGGGGAGTTGGTCGGCAAGTTCCGCCACGCGGGCCGGGGACAGGAGGGTGCCCGACGGGCTGTTGGGATTCGCGATGATCGCGAGGCGGAGGTCGTCCCGCGCGGAGGTGAACTCGTCACCGAGCGACCAGTCACGTCGGTAGTGGACCTCGTCGCAGCCGGCGCCCTGGATGCCGGCCAGCGTGCGGTAGAGGATGTAGCTGGGGTAGGGCATCCGCAGGCACTGCCCCTCGCCCACGAACGTCCGCACGAGGATCGTGAGCAGGTCGTCGCTGCCGTTGCCGCAGATGATCCAGTCGGGATCGACACCGAGCACGTCCGCGGCGCGGCGGCGAAACGACGTGGCCAGCGGATCGGGATACTTGGCGAGCGTCCGGCCGGAGGCGGTGGCCGCGAGCGCCCGGGCCACTGCGGGCGACGGAGAATAGGGATTCTCGTTGGTGTTGAGCTTGATCCACTTGCCCGACTGCGGCTGCTCGCCGGGCACATAGCCGTCGATCGCCGCGATCGCGGGGCGGACAAGATCGGCGGATGGTGTCGGTGCTGGAGGCATGATGCGAAGTCTACATCACACCTCGGATGCGGCCCCTACGACCGGCACGACCGTCGCGACCGCACCATTCGCCGCGCGGCAGCCGTAAGCCCGACGATTCCAAGCCCGAGAATCGACAGCGTGGACGGCTCGGGAACCGCCGTGATGTTGTCGACGCCGATCGTGCTCACCACCGTGGAGCCGTTGAGGTTCGCGGTGCTCGTTGCATGCAGGATCCGCAGCGCGAAGCCACCGGACAGAAACGCCGAAAAACCGCCGGGAGCGCCGACTGTCGTGAGCGCCGCTTCCGTCACCGGAAAATCAGCCGTCTGCCAACCGCCGCCCGTGCCGAGCGCGAAGGGGGTGGTCGAGATGTAGCCCGCTCCCGCGCTGTTGCGGAGGCCGAGGCGAACCTGCAGCGGCACCGTCCCCGAGTTGAGCAGATCCATGCGGATCGAGGTGACGCCGTCGGTGACGTAGTTGGAGTCCCACTGGTTCTGGTTGAAGACGGTCAACCGACCGAAGCTTCCACCGCCGTCGGCGACCGACTGCATGTACGAGTCACCCGCTCCCGCAGGGCCGCCGCTCGCGACGACCGACAGGTAGGTCGGATTGGAGATCCCCTTCTGCCAGCTGTCGAGCGAGCCCGTGAAGGTGTCGGTGGTACCGACCGTGATGGCGAAAGCCGGCGGAGAGAGAGCCGCCATGGTCATCGTCACCACACCCAAACGGCCGATCCACCACATAAAGTTGCTCCCGTGCAGGACTGACTCCTCACCCACGACACATCGCGGCAGTCTAGGCACTCCACTGGGCAGGTCAAACGCGGCCAGCCGGTGGCGTCAGTCGGCCCGTGGCTGGGGAGCCGCCCACTCGCCGGCGGAAAGCCGAAGATCGCCAACCCGCTCGCCATTCTCGATGAATCCGACCCTGCCAGCCACCCGCTTCGGCAACCGCACCAGCAGCACCTCCTTCACCGTGTGCGTGGCAGGGGCCGTCGGGGGCGTGAATCGATAGCGCAGCACGAGATCCTCGCCCTCCGCCACGAGCGACTCCACGGCGAGGGTCGTGTCGGCGGCCGCCGGAGCGTCGACCACCCGGGCGACCACGAGCAGCATCGAATCGGCGTAGAAGTCGGCCGGCGGGGCGAAGGGGCGGCGATTCCCCATCACCGGGGCGGGATGGAAGACCGCTGCATACTCCCGCGGCGTGCGGATCGCGGCCAGGAACACCGGCGCGGCCTGATCGTCCCAGTTGACGAGAAAGCTGGCGTACTCGCTCACGGGCACGGTCGTGCAGGCGATCGGTTCACCGGCGAACGCGACGACGCTCGCGACCGCCGAGAGCACGGCGATGGCGGCGACCCCTGCGGGTGCGAGCGGCCCCGTCATTCGAACCTCGCGTCCACGCTGCGGCGGTGGGCCGTGAGCCCCTCGGTGTCGGCCAGCAGGCGAATGTCGTCCGCCATCTCCGCAAGGTCGTCCTTCGACAAGGCAATCACGCTTCCGCCACGGAGAAACTCGTTGGCCGAAAGCCCCGCGGCGAACCGGGCGGTGCCACCGGTCGGCAGCACGTGCGACGGGCCGGCGGCGTAGTCACCGGCGGCCACCGGGCTCCAGGGCCCCAGGAAGGCGGCCCCGACGTGCCGGATCCGCGCGAGCGTGGCTCCAGGGTCGCGGGTGTCGATCGAGAGGTGCTCGGGGGCGAGTTCGTGGGCGAGATCGGCCGACTCTTCGTCGCTCCGCGTGACCACGAGGCCGCAGAACCGCCGCAGGCTGTCTCGCGTCAGATCGCCCCGCTCGAGCACGGCGACCCGCCGCTCGAGAGCCGCCCCGACGGCATCGGCGAGAGACCCGCTGGACGTGAGCAGGATCGCCGAGCCGGGCGAGTGCTCAGCCTGAGCCAGCATGTCGGCGGCGATGCACTCGGGGCGGGCCGCGGCGTCGGCCACAACCACGATCTCGCTCGGACCGGCGATCGAATCGATCGAGACGTCGCCGTAGACGTGCTCCTTCGCAAGGGCCACGAACAGGTTGCCGGGGCCGACGATCTTGTCGACGCGGGGCAGCCCCTCGACGCCGTAGGCGAGGGCCGCCACCGCCTGGGCGCCACCGGCCCGCACGACCGTGGTCACCCCGAGTTCGTGGCACGTCGCGAGCACGTGCGGATTCTCCGCACCGAACCGCGTCGGCGGGGCGACGACCACGATCTCGCGCACGCCCGCCACGCGGGCGGGCACGACGGTCATCAGCAGCGTGGATGGGTAGGCGGCGGCCCCGCCGGGCACGCAGACACCGACGCGGTCGAGCGGCACGTATCGCTGCCGCAGGCTGCCGCCACCGGAGAGGGCCACGTCGACATCGCGGGAGAGGATCGCCCGCTGAAACCGCTCGACCCGCGCACGGATCCGGCCGACGGCTTCCAGGAACGAGGGGGCCGCGGACCGGTGGGCCGCCGCGAGGGCCGCGGGCGGCACGATGAGCGACTCCGGCGTGACATCCGCGCCGTCGATCCGCCGCGAGTAGTCGAGCAGTGCCTTCAGGCCGTCGCGACGGACATCCTCGCAGATCCGCTCCACCACCTGCCGCGGCGAAAGGGGTTCGCCGAAGACGTCGATCGTCTTCTGGCGGCCAGCGGGGCTGATCACGTCCCCCTGGGAGACGAGTTTGCCGCGGAGGGCGTCGAGCCGGGAGCGGCCATCGGCGGCGGCGAGGTCGATTCGTTCGCAGAGCGGTGCGGAGTCGGTCATGACTCCCACAGGATAGTCGCCACGCACCACGTTCGTAGCCGCACCGGCGCGTCCTGCGGGAAATCGCCGTCGGCAGGCCACGCAGGCGGCGACAAATCTCCTCCTCGGCGTACGGCTACCGCACGGCGACGGCGGCATTCCCCGCGCCGAACCGCTCAGCCCAGCGGGCCGCCACCCGCGCAACCGCAGGGCCGCCGGCATCCCCCTCGGGCCCGGCCTGCCCCGCGATCTGGCGGAGGATCGCCTGGCCTCGGGCCACGGCCGGTGGCAGGCTGCCAGCGGCGCGTCCGCCGAACACGGGGTCGGTGGCGCCACCGTCGCGGCTCGGTGGCACGTTCGCGAGGCGGCCATCGATGGCAGCCGCCCTCGCGAGGGCGGCATCGGCCTGCGTGCGGTCGCCGAGGGCTACGAGGGCGATCGCCTGCCGCACGAACGTGTCGGGCTGGTCGGCGGCGATCGTGGACGCCCGCCGATAGGCATCGACGGCGCGCCGCAGGCTTGCCTGGTCGCCGTCGGCCTCCCTGAGATGCCGATCGCCCACGGCGACGAGCCGCGCCGCCCGCAGGCGGGCCGCTGCATTGCTGGCCCGGGGAATGGTCGCAGCGACTGCGGCCTCGCGGCCTGCACGGAGATCACGAATCGTCGCCACCAGCCGGCCGGCAGGCGGCGCAGGCTGCATCGAGGCCACGGCCGTGAACGCGGGCGCCGCCGGGGTCGTGGAGGCGAAGCCCGGCACGATCACGGGGTAGCCGATCGTCGGGTAGGGCACGACCGCGCCGGAGAAGAACGAGCCGCCGAGCGGCGAACCCATCCACACCGATCCGCACGAGGGAAACCACGTCGTACCGTACCAGGCCGGCCAGCCGTACGAGCAGCCGTAGCCATAGCCGTATCCGTAGACCGGTGGCGCACACCAGCGACGCCAACCCCACGGTCGACAACCCCAGCCCACCTGCGAACCGCACCAGCCTCCTCCCCAGCCATAGCGTGGCGCACACCAGCCGCCGCCCCGGCGGGGACCGCACCAGCCCGCCCGCGGCCCGCACCAGCCGCCGACTTGCGTGAAACTGTAGCCGGCCGAGTAGCCGACGTTGCCGTAGCCGAACGTCGGCAGGCAGACCTGGGCATTCGCCAGGGAACCGGCGACGCACAGCGAGAACAATCCAGCGACCAGAACCGCGACCGCCCGACGAGCGAGACGCATGGCTGTGATGACCCTCCGTTGGTGACCTCATTCTACGGAGAGACTGGCCGCATTGGCGAGCCGGCGGCAATGGATTTCGGGACCGGCGCCGCGGTGGTAGCCTCGGGCCGTGACAGCACGCCTCCGCCAGCACCGCCTCCCCGCCCGCGGCCCGGAACTGGGCGTCCGGCTGGGCCTCCAGCGCAGCCAGGCGACGCGGCTGGCACGTCTGCGGACTCCCGAGCGAATCCAGGATTTCGTCAACGGCCTGCAGTGGAACCTCGAGTCCGAGGGCCCGACGGCCCGTTCGGTGGCGGAGGCTTTGCGGCACGGCGAGGCCCAGTGCGTCGAGGCGGCCTTCATCGCCGCCTGCTGCCTCTGGCTGGCGGGCGAGCCGCCGCTCCTGATGGACATGGGCGCCGACCGGGGCGACGTCGATCACGTGGTCGCCCTCTTCCGCCGCCACGGCTGCTGGGGTGCGATCTCCAAGAGCAACAGCCCCTTCCTCCGCTACCGGGATCCGATCTACCGCTCGCTCCGCGAACTCTCGCTCTCCTTCTTTCCGCAGTACGTGAAGAAGCGGCGAAAGACACTCCGCACCTACTCCGTCTCCTTCGACCTGCGGCGGGTCGATCCGGGGCTCTGGGTGACGCACCCCGGCTTCTGCCGCACGGTGGTCGACTCGCTCACGGCCGCCCGCCACTTCGCGATCCTCCCGGAGGGAGGCGGGAGAAGCCTGAGGCCCATCGACGAGATCGAGGCCCGCAGCAACCTGCTCCGCGACCATCCGCCTCGCGGCCCCGCGACGCGGCAGGCGTGACTCGGCCGCCCACCGAGGCCACAATCGGCACATGCCAACCGACGCTTCCGCATCCGCCGCAGTCGACCTTCGCTCCTCCGATCCGTGGGCTCCGGGCCGCGTGATCGTGAATGCATCGACCTACAAGGAGCGGGAGAACATCGGCGGACTGATCGACCGTGTGCTGGCGGCCCGCGACGACCTCCACATGCTCGTCGTCGACGACGACTCGCCCGACGGCACCGGCCGGATCGCGCTGGATCGCGCCGCGACCGAGCCCCGCCTGCACGTGCTCGTCCGCCGCGGACGCCGCGGCCTCGGCAGCGCGATCCTGGAGGGGCTCCGCGTGGCCCGGGCCCACGGCTTCGAGATCGCCGTCTACATGGACGCCGACATGAGCCACGACCCGGACGACATTCCCCGGCTGCTGGCCGCGATGGACCCGCCCGGCGGGAAGCCGGCCGACCTCGCGATCGGCTCCCGCCGCGTGCCCGGCGGGAAGACGATCGGCTGGCCGCTTTCCCGCGAGATCGCCAGCCGGCTCGTGTGCTGGTTCACCCGGTGGGTGCTCTGGGTGCCGGTGCACGACGCCTCCGGCGGCTTCCGCGCGATCCGCCTCTCGCTGCTCGACCGGATCGAGCCTCCCGAATCGAAGGGCTATGCCTTCCAGGAGGATCTGCTCTGGCGGCTGCACCGCGCCGGCGCGAGGATCGTCGAGGTGCCGATCACCTTCACCGATCGCACGCAGGGCTCGAGCAAGGCCGACCTCGCGGAGACCCGCCGCAGCATCGGCGACCTCCTGAAGCTCGCCCGCCGCACCTGGCTGGGATTCTGAGCGTCCCGGTCACTTGGCCAGTCGGGCGAGGATCACTTTCACGGCGTCGGCCTCCGCGCGTTCCATGGCGAGCGCCTCGACCCGCGCGTCGGGGTCGGCGAGCCGCGGGTCGATCTCCACCGCCTTCGCGGCGGCCGCATCGGCCTCCGCGATGCGGCCGGCGGCGTCGTAGGCGAGGGCGAGCGTGAGCCAGGCGTCGCCGCGTTTACCCGACGTCAGGTTCACGCCTCGCCGGGCGATCTCCACCGCCTCGTCCGCCCGACCTGCCTCGCGGAGGGAGTTCGCGAGCCCGCTGGCTCCGTTGAACGAACCCGGGTTGCGGGCATGCGTGTCGGCCCAGAGATCGAGCTGGGTCCGCCAGACCCGCTGCCTCCCGATGCATGCCACGGCGAGCAGCCCCAGCGCCGCCAGCGAAGCCAGCATGACGACCTGCCTGCGCTGCGGCCGACCGCTCACCCACGTCGAATCGAGCAGACAGGCGACGATGCAGGCCACGCCCGCAAGGGGCAGGTAGAGATAGCGGTCGGCCGCAGCGCGGTAGATCGGCACGAGGTTCGACACGGGCACCAGCGGCAGGAGCGCGAGGGCGAGGCAGAAGGCGATCCGCCGGTCCCGCCACGCGGCCACGCCGCCGCCGACCCCGAGGATGGCGATGATCAGGGCGGAGAGCCAGAGCGGCAGGTGGCCGACCGACTGGCCGCCGTAGTCGGCGCAGAGGTTCGCGGGCCAGGCGATGAGCTGGGCATAGAGGGCGAGGATCCGCGGCTCCACCTTCAGTGCCTCGATCAGGGATCCGCCCGGATACTCGGGCCGCGCCTCGAAGATCCGCGACGGCGACGGCTCGAACAGGAATCGCGCCGCGAGGAATGCGACCACCAGCGACAGGCCGCCGCCGATCACGGTCGCCCAGAACCGGCCCTGGTCGTCCCGGCGAAACGCCCACCAGTACGCAGCCAGCACGAACGGCGCGGCGACGCCCGACTCCTTGCTCGCCACGGCGAGCAGGCAGCAGGCCGAGCAGAGCCCCGCGCGGCGAAGGTCGTCGCCCCGCCGCTCCGGGTGCCGGGCCGCGATCATGACGGCCGTGAGCGTGAACACCGCGGCCAGCAGGTCCTCGCGGAACGTGGGCTCGCAGACCGCCTCGACCACCACCGGGTGGACGGCGAAGAACAGGGCGGCGATCACGGGCACCAGCGGATGCGATGCAGCCGGGCCATCGCCCCGGCCGAGAACCTCACGAGCCACGAGCCACACGAGCACCACGTTCGCCGCATGCAGCAGGATGCTGGTGAGGTGGTAACCGAACGGCTCGACGCCCCAGACGGCGGCGTCGAGCATCAGCGAGGCGAGGTGGACGGGCCGGTTGAAGTCGAGCACGTCCATCCCGAGCACGCGGAACGAGAGCACGTTCAACCAGTTCGCCGGATCGTGAAGAAACGGGTCGGTCAGGACCTGCAGGCGGGCGTCGTAGACGAAGTCCGCCGAGAGCGTGGCCGAGAACACCGCGACCGTGAGGCCGGCGAGCAACGCCGCCGTCCGCAGCAGGGCCCGACTCACGGCGTCATTTCCCGGGCTTCGCGGCCGCGCCGAGCGGCAGGCAGGAGAGGTCGCCGAGCGGGCTGTCGATCGGCGGAGCCTTGAAGCCGAGTTCGGCGAGCGCCTCGAAGAGGCCCCTGCCCCGATCGGGGAAACCGTTGCGGTTGACGTAGAGCGCCGTGAATCCCCGCTTCTGGAGCTCGTCGATCGCGGCGTTCACGTTGGCGATGTTGAAGCGGATCTTCTGGGCCTGCTGGTCGGGCACCGCGCCCTCGATGAGCTTCTGCTGCACTGCCTTCTGCCACTCCTCCCGCGGCCGGCCCTTCATCGAGCCGTAGGAATACCGCAGGCGGCCGCCGTAGAGATAGGGCCGGAAGTGGTCGTAGGAGGGAATGCCCGGGATCGGCGACTCGGGAAAGTCCATGACGGGCAGCTGAAAGACCAGGGCATCGGGTGGCAGCATCAGGTTCATGTCGGCCACGAAGGCCCGATCGGCCTCCACCTGGGTCGCAATGGCGTTGGCGAGCTCCGCCGTCGGCGCGCGGGGCACCTGGTCCCAGAGCACCAGCAGCGACAGCCCGATCACCGCGGCGACGACGCCGATCCGCAGGGTCTCCGCCGACGACCTGGTCTCGGCAGTCCGCTGCCTGGCCGAGAGCCACTCCACCGCGTGCATGAGCGCGATCGCGAGAATGACGACGCTGTAGCGGCAGCCGGTGCGGAAGAGCGTGAAGCCGAAGGCGCCGAGGATCGCATTGAGGCCGCCGGTCGAGAACGTGAGCACGACCCAGAGCACCTGCCAGGCCGCCGCAGGCATCGTCCCCTTGTCGACCATGCTGCGGGCCGCCACCACCGCCAGGAGGGCCAGCGATGCGATCCCCACGAGCCCGAGATACGATCCCTCGTCGAGCAGTGGCGCCCCCGACCGGTGAGCCGCGGCGAACTTCGCGAATCCCGTCGCGTGGTGGGTGACCGGGGGGATCACGAGGTCGACGAGCTTCAGCCCGTAGATCTCCAGCCACTTGTACTCGCGGACGACGGCCCCGGGATTCACGCCGTTGGCCATCCGGTAGGTCCAGGTGTCGAGGTTCATGAGCGCGAAGGGAATCGCCGCGGCCGCGATGACCGCCAGCGCCGGCTTGGCCGCCGCGAACGACCGCTTCCGCCACGCCAGCGCCGCGCCGCCCAGGAGCGTCAACTGGCAGAACACGTTGGTGAAGTAGGGGCTCTGGAGCCCCGTGATCGCCGCGATGCCGATCGCCGCCCAGAACCGGCGGCTGCCCCACACGAGACCGCCATCCGTCGACACCCACTTCCACACGAGGATGAACAACGGCACGTGCCAGACGTATTCGCTCGTGATGTGATGCGGCGACTGCGCGAAGAGATAGGGCGCGAGCCCGTAGGCGAGCCCGCCTACGAAGGCCCAGGGCCGCAGGCAGCCGAGGGAACGCGCGACGCCGTAGAACGTGCCGGCGGCGAGCCAGTGCCCGATCAGCATGCCGACATTGAGCGCGGCGAACAGCCCGAAGATCTTCGCGAGCACGGCGAAGAACACGATCTGCAGTTCTTCCAGAAGCGGCCAGTCGTTCCAGTTCGCTCCCTCGGGCGCCCCGAGCCGCGAAACGTTCTTCCAGGCGAGGGGCACGAACTCGCCTTCACCCGCCGCCTTCATCATCGCCAGCGCGTGGATGACGTCGCACTTCTCGGGCTCGAGATAGGCGGCCGGCATGGCCCACTGGGCCGCGGTCCACTTCCCGTTGGCCATGCACCATCCGAGCGTGACGAGGGCGAGCAGCACGGCCCCGACCAGCAGATCGATGCGGTCGAACCATCCGGCCGACGTGGACGGCGATTCACTCTCCGACGAGACGGGCGCTGACGGCTTCCTGGCGGCCATGGACGGGTTCCCTGCGAAGACACTGGACCGCCGGCGGCAGCATGGGCCGCCGACGAGGCCGCTATGATACCCGGGCCTTCGCCGCATTCGACCGCCCCTCGCCGTTCCGGACCGCCGCCGTGCCCGCCGACATCCAGGCCCTGTTTCTCGACCGCGACGGCACGCTGATCGAAGACCGGCACTTCGTCGGTGCCGTCGAGCAGGTGACGCTGATCCCGGGCACCCGCGAGGCCCTGGCCCGGCTCCTCGACGCCGGCACCAGGCTCTTCATCCTCACGAACCAGTCGGGGGTCAACCGCGGCTATTTCACGCTCGCCGACGTGGAGGCCGTGAACCGCCGAATGATCGACCTGCTCGGCCTCGGCCCCGCCCCCTTCACGCGAATCTGCATCGCCCCCGAACGGCCCGACGAGCCGTCCCGCTACCGCAAGCCGTCGCCCCGTTTCATCGAGGAGATGCTGACGGAGCACGGCATCCCCACGGCCGCGAGCTGGATGATCGGCGACCGGCCGAGCGACTGGGAGGCGGGCCTCGCGGCGGGCGTGCAGGTGGCGGCGATCACGACCGCCGCGACGCAGGCCGAGTGGGATGCCCGGCGGCGCGAACTGGGCATCCGCGGCTACGCGAGCCTGCTCGACTGGCTCGACGACGCAGCGGGCTGACGGCGCGAAAAGGCACGCACTCAGCGAGGGGCTGCCCGTGCCCCGGGAGCCGGCGTATGCCGCCAAGCGAAGCCACGATGGCGACGCGCCGGCGGCATCCGAGTGAGCGGATGCAACTAGGGCAGCCGCGAACGTCCG
>CAIKWU010000368.1 GCA_903831155.1 uncultured Planctomycetaceae bacterium
CGTTCGTCTGGCGGCGGGCGACCCGGCTCGGCCTCACGGGCTGGGTCGAAAACGACCCCGCGGGCGTGACGACGGAACTGCAGGGCAGCGCCGCCGCCGTGGCCGCGTTTCTCGAGGGCTTTGCCTCGGCCGCGCCGCCGCGGGCCCGCGTGATGAGCATCGAGTCGCTCGACGTGCCGCCGCGGGCCGACGACACCGGCCGCCGGTTTGCGATCCTCGAGAGCGTCGTGGGCGTTGGGCCCCACAGTGTCGTCATGCCCCCGGATATCGCCCCGTGCTCCGCCTGCCTCGCCGAGATGGCCGATCTGCATGACCGGCGGCACCTCTATCCGTTTGTGAACTGCACTGACTGCGGCCCGCGGTTCACGATCATCGAGGCCCTGCCCTACGATCGCAGGGCGACGACCATGCGGGCGTTCGCGATGTGCGACGCATGCGCGGCGGAATATCGCGAGCCGTCGTCGCGGCGGTTTCACGCCCAGCCCAATGCCTGCCCCGTCTGCGGCCCGACCGTTTGGTTTGCCGAGGCGACCGCTGCCGCGATCCCAACAGCTCGCTCCGCCGCCCGCTGCCTGGGTCCCGACGCGGTCGCGGCCGCACGGGCGATGCTTCGCCGCGGCGGCATCGTCGCGATCAAGGGCGTGGGGGGTTTTCAGCTCGCTTGCGAGGCCACGAATGCCGCCGCCGTGCAGCGGCTCCGCGACCGCAAGCAGCGGCTCCGCAAGCCGTTCGCCGTGATGGTGGCCGATCTCGCCGCGGCGCGGGAGTTGGCACACATCGACGAGCCGGAGCAGCGGCTCCTCGAGGGCTGCGACCGGCCGATCGTGCTCCTCCGGCCGCGGGCCGACGCCCGAGGTCCCGCTCTCGGCGTGTCCGCGACGGTCGCTCCGGGGAACGACTTCCTCGGCCTCATGCTTCCCTCGTCGCCGCTCCATCACCTGCTCTGCCGCGGCATGCCGCCGCTCGTGATGACGTCGGGCAACCTCGCCGAAGAACCGCTCGCCACCGACAATGCCGAAGCCCTCAGCCGGCTCGCTCCGCTCGCCGACGGGTTCCTGCTGCACGATCGCGACATTCATGTGCCCTGTGACGATTCCGTGATGCGGTGCGTGGCCGGCGTGCCACTGTCCATCCGCCGCTCCCGCGGTCATGCGCCGCTCCCGCTCCGACTTTCCAGCAGCGGGCCGGCCGTCCTCGCGGTCGGCGGCGAACTCAAGGCGGCGATCTGCCTCGCCCGCGACGATCAGGCCGTCATGAGTCAGCACATCGGCGACGTGGGCAATCTCGAAACGCTCGAAGCGCTCGACCGTGCGGCCGCCCACCTGATGCGGCTCTTCGACGTCGCACCGGCCGCGGTCGTCGCCGACCTGCATCCCGGCTATCTCTCCACGGGCTGGGCCCGCGACTTCGCCGCCGCCCGCGGCCTCCCGCTCGTGCAGGTGCAGCATCACGAGGCCCACGTCGCGGCGTTGCTCGCCGAACATGGGCTCGATATCGGCTCCATCCCGGCCTTTATCGGCGTCTGCTTCGACGGCACCGGCTACGGCAGCGACGGCACGATCCAGGGGGGCGAGTTCTTCGTCGCCTCCGGTGGCGGCCTCCGCCGCGCTGCCCACCTGATGCCGTTCTCGCTGCCAGGCGGCGACGCGGCGATCCGTCATCCGTGGCGAGTGGCGCTCGCGTTGCTCCGCGAAGCCGGCCTTCCGTGGAGCGAGCGGCTCCCGCCCGTCGGGCACGCTTCCGCGGCCGACCGCGACCTGCTCGCGCGACAGTTGGACCGCACCCTCAACTGCGTTGCGACCACGAGCATGGGTCGCCTCTTCGACGCGGTGGCGTCGCTCGTCGGCGTGTGTCACTCGATCGACTACGAGGCCGAGGCCGCGCTGAATCTCGAAGCCCTGGCCGCCACCGCGG
Source organism: uncultured Planctomycetaceae bacterium (assembly GCA_903831155.1). Classification (GTDB taxonomy): domain Bacteria; phylum Planctomycetota; class Planctomycetia; order Pirellulales; family UBA1268; genus QWPN01. Next base: position 1,915 of record CAIKWU010000368.1, read on the forward strand.
C
>CAIKWU010000369.1 GCA_903831155.1 uncultured Planctomycetaceae bacterium
CGAGCTTCAACTTCGACATCACCACCGACTTCGGCCAGATCGAGGACGTGATCCAGGACAAGATCGGCCTCAATCGGGCCAAGGTGCGGGTGGCCGCTGATCTCTCTGGCGAGGGCCTCGAGGACATCAAGCGGGAGGAGGCCGTGGAGAAGGCGATGGCTGACCAGGCGCTGCGTGACTTCGAGATCGAGATGGGCATGGTCACGCCCGAGACTGCCGGCGTGAAGGCCGACGACAAGGAGCTCGGCTCGGAGCGGGCGACGCAGAAGGCCACCTGATCGGTCGGCGCGATCGAGGAGCAGACCGTGAGCAGTCCCTCCCCCTCTGTCGCGGCCACGTCGCCGCCGCAGGCCATGGGCAAGTCTGATGCCGCCAGCGGGCTGGGCACCGCGACCGGAAACGGTGTGGGGGCGGCGCTGCCCGGGTGGTGCCCCCGCTGGGCCGAGCGGCTGGGTGACGCCTACCTCTCGGGCACCAGCTGCGTGTTCCTGCTGCACGGCAACGTTCGTGACCTCGTGCCGGTCTCGCCGGCAGCGACGGATGCCGCCACCGCCGACGCGTCGGCCTGGGGGACCGTTCCGGATTTCCTCGCGAAGGAGATGTTCGGCCGTTGGGACGTGGTGCTCGCCTACGACGTCGGGAAGGGGCTGCGGCCGCTCGCCGGTCCGGATGCGAATCGGTTGCGGACCATGGCCCAATGGCTGACCGAACGGATCGGCGCGGCCGCGACCTGGCCCCGTGACCCCGATCAGGCCGTGGCGGCCATCGACGCGATCCTGGAGCGGAACCTGATCGATCCGCCGGAGCAGCGAAAGCGGATCGCCATCGTGCTCGACTACGCGCAGTATCTCGTGCCCGATGGCGAGGCCGGCTCGCGGTCGGCCGCCAGCCGGCTCGTCCGCGTGCTCGGGTGGGCGACCAATCCGCTGCTGCGGAGGGTGAACGTTGCCGTGGTGCTGCTTACCGACACGATCTCGGAGGTGCATCCGCGGCTCGTTCAGAATCCGGCGATCACGGCGATCGACGTGCCGATGCCCGACGCCGCCGAGCGGGAGCGGTTCGCGCTGGCGACCGCGGCGGCCGCAGGCGTGAAGCCCGAGCATGTCGAGAGCGTGAAGCGGGCGGCGGCGCTCGCCGGGGGCCTCACGCTCGAGAGCCTGCGGGCCGTGATCACCCTCTCCGGCCGCGAGGGCACCGCCCCGGACGGGCCGGAGTTCACCGCCCGCAAGAAGGACCTGATCGAGCGGTCGTGTCATGGCCTGATCGAGTTCATTCAGCCGCGGCTCACGCTCGACGCGGTCGCCGGGCACCTCGATGCCAAGCAGCGTCTCGAGGCGGATGCCCGCTCGATCAAGCGGGGTCAGCTCGACGCCGCCCCGATGGGCTACCTGATCTGCGGGCCGGTCGGCACCGGCAAGAGTTTCATCGCGGAGTGCTACGCCGGCAGCGTGGGGATTCCCTGCGTCATGCTCAAGAACTTCCGCAGCAAGTACGTGGGCGAGACCGAGGGCAACCTCGAGCACGCGCTGGGAGTGCTGCGAAGCCTGGGGCCGGTGGTCGTGGTGATCGACGAGGCCGACGCCGCGCTCGGCAACCGGCAGAGCGACGGCGATTCGGGCACCAGCGCCCGGGTGTTTTCGATGATCGCCCGGCAGATGGGCGACACCCGCTATCGGGGCAAGATCGTCTGGATGCTTCTCACCAGCCGCCCCGACCTGCTGCCCATCGACCTCAAGCGCCAGGGCCGGGCGGAGGTCCACATTCCTCTCTTCTATCCCCACGACCAGGCGGAGATCGACGCCATGTTCTCGGCGATGGCGAGGAAGTGCGGCGTGAAGCTCGCTGCCGGGCTGCCAGGGCCCGTCGACCTGGAGCTCGGCCTCTCCGGTGCCGACATCGAGAGCATCGTGCTCGCCGCCCGACGCAAGGGGCTGGAGCGGGCCGCCGATGCGGGGAAGCAGGCGGGCGACACGCTCTCGGCCGACGACCTCAAGGCGGCGCTCGACGACTTCATGCCGAGCGCGCAGGGTCTCGAGAAGGAGATGCAGGAAATCGCCGCCGTTCTCGAATGCACCGAGAAGCGGTTCCTGCCCGACCGCTGGAAGAAGAAAGTGGGCGAGCCGGGCGGCCGCTCGCACCTCCAGGAGCGGCTCGCGGCGATCCGCGACGTGATCGGCTCCTGACGCACGCACTGGATCGCAGACCCCGACCGACGAACGCCCGAGGAGAACCTTTCATGGCAGCCAAGACCCCCTGGTTCGACGACTCGACCGACACGCCCCTGATTGCGGAATACGCCCGCAAGCTCGACTCCTTCCTCGAGGCGGTCGCCGACTCGAGGATCGAGACCCGCGAGCTCGACGAGCAGGAGAAGCGGGTCGTGGCCCTGATGAAGGAGGTCGAGCCGCTCCTCTCGCCGGAGGCCCACGAGAAGGTCACGCGGCTCCTCTGCGAGGTGACGGCCTATGACCTCATGCAGGCGCTCCACATGGCCGGCCACGCCCGCGCGAAGACGAAGTTCCGCGGCTGATCTCCCCGAAGCGTTTTTCACACCCGTCACCCCCCGAGACCACCCATGTCCAGTCAGCCCAAGGCACCCTTCTGGCTCGCAGTCTGGGCCGTGATCCTCGGCCTCGTCGCCATCGCGGCATGGCGCGGCGGGATGCTCGAGCAGTTCGGCCTCGGCAGGCCGGGAGCGGGCGGCCAGCCGCCGGTCGCAGCCGGCGGCGGCGGTCCTGCGGGTGGCGCGGCTGGCGGCGGTGGTGCGGAGGGTGGCGGTGCGGAGGGCATGACCGAGGCGCCGGACGTGTCGGTGCCGACGACGGTCAAGGAATACACGTTCAGGCCGGCCGACAAGCTGCCGCCCGTGAAGGGCGTGAGCGCCTACAAGCCGCTCGAGGACGACACGGTCAAGTTCGCGCTCAACGTGTGGGCCGGTTGGGCACCGATCATCCGGGCGAACAACGGATTCAAGCCGGGCAAGGTCTGGCAGGCCCCCGGCGGCAAGCCGTTCAAGGTGGAGTTGGTGCTGATCGACGATCCCGTCCAGATGCGCGACGCCTACGCGGCCGGCGAGGTGCACATCGGCTGGGCGACGCTCGACATGCTGCCGCTGTTCGTCGACAGCTTCGCGAAGGATTCGCGGATCATGCCCCGCGTCTACCAGCAGGTCGACTTCTCGAACGGCGGCGACGGCATCGTGGTCCGGGACTCGATCAAGACGGTCAAGGATCTGGCCGGCAAAAAGCTGGTGATGGCGCAGAACTCGCCGAGCCAGTTCTTCGCCCTCAACATGCTGGTGGCGGGGGGGCTGCAGCCGTCGGACGTGGAAATGGTCTATGTGACGACGGCGTTCGAGGCCGCCGCCGCCTTCAATCGCGACAAGGGCATCGCCGGATGCGTCTCGTGGGCGCCCGACATCTACAACCTGGCCGACGCCAAGGGCAACCGGATGCTGGTCACCACCCAGACCGCCAACAGGCTGATCGCCGACGTCTGGTTCGCCCGAGCCGACTTTGCCAAGGATCATCCCGACAAGATCGAGGCGATCGTGCGGGGGATCTTCGACGCGATGAACGAACTGAAGTCGGAGTCCGCCCGCAAGGAGGTGGCGGAGTTGATGGCCGACGGGTACACGATTCCCGCCGCCGACGCGCTCTCGATGCTCGGCGACGCCCACAGCACGAACTGGGCCGAGAACTACCAGTTCTTCATCAACCGCAACAATCCGGCCAACTTCGAGCGGATCTGGAAGCAGGCCTACATGCTCTACCGCCGGATCGGGGCGATCTCCAACAACCCCGTGCCGTTCGACCAGGTGATGGACTTCTCGGTGATCCAGAAACTCGGCAGGGAGCCGAAGTATGCCGAGTCGAAGGACGAGTATGCGACCAGCCTCCCGCCCAAGACGGTTCAACAGATCCGGGCGGAGAACGAGGAGATCCTCACCAACACGATCGTGATCCACTTCTTCCCCAACAGTGCGGACCTACGGAAGAAAGTCATCCGACGAGTCGACGGCAAGGACGTGGAGGAGCCGTACGATGCGCGTGTCGAACTCGTGCTCGACGAGGCCGGGGCGCTCGCGAAGCAGTTTGGCAACGCCCGGATCGTGGTCGAGGGGCACACCGATTCGTCGATGCGCGGTGCCGTGCCGGCCGCGATGGTGAGGGAGTTGTCTCTCGAGCGCGCCCGCGCTGTGAAGGACTCCCTCGTGGAGAAGTTCAAGTTCGACGACAACCGTTTCGCCGTGGACGGTCTTGGCTGGGATCGTCCCGCCGACGACGACCATCCGGATAACCACGCGCTCAATCGCCGCGTGGAGATCAAGGTCTACGCCGCGGAAAAGGAATGAGCACCGCACCGGCACCCTCGGCGCCGCCGGCTGCTCCGGCCAAGCCGCTGCGGGGGGAGTTGCCCGCGGCGTCGGGGATGTTCTGGGGCGTCACGTGCGTGGCCAGTGTGCTATCGCTCTGGTTCCTGGCGACCGCCGGCGATCCAGAAAGCCGGTTCATCAGTCCGGCCATGCTCCCGAGCCCCGGAGAGACGGCCGCGAAGGTGCCGGCCGTGTTCGGCGAGCGGCGACTGGTCGCCAACACGCTTGTCACGCTCGGGCGGGTGTGTCTGGGGTTCGGGCTCTCGGCGGTCATCGGCGTGCCTGTCGGCGTGCTGGCGGCATGCTTCCCCGCGGTCCGCTCCTTCGTGGCCCCGCTGACGATCTTCGGCCGCAACATCCCCGTGGCGGCGCTGATTCCGCTCACCTTCTTCTTTTTCGGCATCGGCGAGTTTCAGAAGGTGATGTTTCTGTTTGTCGCCAGCGTCGCCTTCGTGGTCAGCGACACGACGGCGGCCGTGCTCGAGGTGCCGCAGAGGTATGTCGATACGGCGCTGACACTCGGTGCTTCGCGGCTGCAGATCATCTTGAAGGTGCTCGTGCCGCTGGCCGCGCCGGCGATCTTCAACTCGCTGCGGCTGCTTTTCGGGATCGCGTTCGGCTACGTCATGCTGGCGGAGGTGGTGAAGCTCGGCGGCGACACGGGCGGCCTCGGTGACCTGATCAACGTCTCGCAGCGACGGGGCGAGCGGGAGCCGATCCTGATCGTGCTGGTCGTGATCCCGATCATCGCCTACGCCATCGACCGCCTGCTCTGGTGGCTGCAGTGCGACCTGTTTCCACATCGCTACGGCGGTCGCGGCGGCATCCCGAGGCTGCTCCGCGGGCTGCTCCATGGTGCTGCTGCTTCGACGGAGGAGGCGGCATGAGCGATCCGACCCCTGCCCCCACGGCGCCCGATCGGCCTCCTGCCGTCGAGTTTCGCAAGGTGACCAAGGTGTACGGCCAGGGCACACCGCGGGAATACGTGGCGATCTCGGACGTGAGTTTCACGATTCCCGACGTCGTGGACCACGGCGAGATCTCATCGTTCCTGGGGCCGAGCGGCTGTGGCAAGAGCACCGTGCTCAGGCTCGTCGCCGGCCTCGAGCCCCAGCATCCGCCGACGACCGGCACGGTGACCGTGCTCGGGCAGGGGATCGTCGGGCCGGGAGCCGATCGCGGCATGGTGTTCCAGGACTACACGAGCTTCGACAACCGCACCGTGCTCGACAACGTGGTGTTCGGGCTCGAGTGCCGGGGCGTGCCGCGGCGGGAGCGGGAGGCCGAGGGGCTCGAATGGATCGCGAAGGTCGGCCTGGCTCCACGTCGCGACGCGACGAAGTTCCCCCACGAACTCTCCGGCGGCATGCGGCAGCGGGTTGCGATCGCCCGCACGCTCATCCTGCGGCCGCGGGTCATCCTCATGGACGAGCCCTTCGGGGCGCTCGATCCGGCGACCCGGCTCGACATGCAGGACCTGCTCGTGAAACTCTGGAGGGAGGTTCAGGCCACGGTGCTCTTCGTGACGCACTCCGTGGAGGAGGCGGTGTACCTTGGCGACCGGGTGTTTGTGATGGCCACGACGCCGGGGCGGATCGCCGAGGAGATTCGCATGCCGGCGGCCGTGGGACCGGCCCGTGAAACGCAGTCGGAGCCGTGGTTTCACGAGCAGGTCAATGCCCTGCACGCTCGGATCGAGCAGGTCGAGGCGGCTGCGAAACGACCTCGAAACGAACATGGTGCCGGCCAGCAGGTCGAGGCAGGATAGGCGGCACGAGTTTTTCCAGATGGCCCAGGTTTGGTGACAGGCACCGTTTTATGTCGTACTTGAAGGCTGCGTTCACCACGAGGTGGAACCTGCTCCTCTTCGGCGGCGGTGTGGCGGCGGCGTTGATCAGCGGGTTTCCCGGCGTGATCCTGCCGCTCGTGCTTGCGGCCGAGATCTACTACCTCGCGAGCATGATCGGCAACGACCGCTTCCGCAGCGCCGTCGATGCCCGGGATGCCAAGGCCCGTCGCGCCGTCGAGTCGGCGGGGGCACGAGAAGCCTACGAGCGGATCCGCAAGCAGTTGCCTCCGGCGCTCATGAAGCGGTTCGACCAGCTCCGTGACCACTGCCTGAAGCTCGTCGAGCTCGGCGGCAGCATGCGGGGACCCGACGGAGGGGCACCCGACAGGACCACGCTCGAGTCCCTCGACCGCCTGCTCTGGGGCTACCTGCGGATGATCTGGGGCGCATCCACGCTCTCCGACTTTCTCGACCACACGGATGACGGTGCGATCCGCACTCGGATCGCCGACCTCGAGCGGCGGCTGGCGAAGCTCCCGAAGGACGACGCGTCGGCGGTCCAGATGCGGGCGGCACTGGAGGACCATCTGAAGACCAGCCGCGAGCGGCTCGACAACATCGACGAGGCACGTCGCAAGCTCGATCTGGTCGCCGCGGAGATCGAGCGGCTCGAGGCGAAGATCGCCGCGCTCGCGGAGGGCTCGGTCGCGAAGCGAGACGTGAGCGACATCGCCCAGCGGGTGGACGAGGTGGCCGAGGGGATGCGGAGGACCGACGAGACCATGCGGCAGCTGCAGCTGCCGCCAGAGCTCGAGGATCTCGACGAGCCGCCGCCGATGCTCCGCGAGGAGGCCTGATCCGGATCACACTTGATCCTCGCGATTGAGGGCGGGGAGCGTGAAAGCCCGACCGGCTGTGAGGCCGCGGGCGGACCACGCTGGACACGGCGTCTTGGAGCGATTCACCCCACGCCTCACGGCGTTGGGCTTCTACCAGTGGACGCGCGAGCATCCAGTTGGACTCGCATGAGGGGGCCACGCCACCGGACGGTTGCCCGTCATGGCGGCAGGCTGCCCGTGTTTCGCGTGTCGCCGCTAGGAAGGCGGCGAGTCAGGCGCGGCGAACCTCGGCTTCGCCCCGCCTGACCCCAAGCGCTTTGTTGGCGACGGGCCTCCGCCCGTCATGGGGCAGGCTGCCCGTGTTTCGCGTGTCGCCGCCAGGAAGGCGGCGAGTCAGGCGCGGCGAACCTCGGCTTCGCCCCGCCTGACCCAAGCGAAAACGGGCAGGATGCCCGTGTTTCGCG
>CAIKWU010000370.1 GCA_903831155.1 uncultured Planctomycetaceae bacterium
GCTGACGAGCGGCAACGGCCTCATGGTGGCGCAGACGTGGATGGTGCCGTCGCAGAAGTACGACGTGATCCACTACATCCGCGAGACCTTCCTCAAGGACCGCAACGCGGCCTTCTACACCGCCATCACACCGGAGTATCTCGCCGCGCTGCCCAAGGGCACGACGCGGGGGCCCGAGCCCTCGACGATCGAGACCTGGCGGCTGCACGACTACGGCCCCTTCCTCGCCGGCACCTTCGAGGTGGGCAAGGGAAAGGACCGCGACAGAGGGAGCGACGGCATCGCCCGCAAGGGGCTCGCGGTGCGGCTCGATCCGGGCACGGGCGGCGTGGGCCGCGGCCATGCCTGGATGCTCTACGAACTCGACACCCTCCGAGCCGCCGCCTTCTGGACCGGCGACGCCTTCATCGACTGGGCGGGGATCAACTTCGACGGCCGTCATGGGCGGCATCCTCGGGTGGCCGGCGACGTGCAGGCGCGGCTCGCCACGATGCCAGGCTGGGCCAACCCCGACACTGGCTCGTTCGCCGACCCGCGACCGCTCGGCCGCGATGAGAAGCCCTACGGGCCGCTTCCCCGCGACCACGTCCGCTTCCGCGCGATGCACCACGTGGCCGCGGACGGCGGCACCGCCGACACGCCACGGTCGGCGGTCGTGCTCGACTACCTCGTGGGCACGACTCCCGTCCTCGAGACCGCGACGCTGGCATCGCCCATCCGCGTCGATGGCCGCGACGTGCCCATTGCGATCCGCTCGTTCTCGCTCGGGCCCCGGTCGAAGCCGCTCACGGTGCGGCTTGCCGCGGCGCCGGCGGCGGCCGCGGTGGCCGGTCCCCAGCCGGCCAAGGGCCCTTCCGCGAGCGTCGTGGCCACCGATGACTTCGTCGATCTCCACATCCCGGCCGGCGCCGAGCCGCTGGATGTCGCCGTGGCGATCGCGGCGGACGACGTCGAGGCCCTCGCCGGCCATGCAGCGTCGCTCGAGGTTCCGCTGCCCCGCACGCTCGTGGGCCGCCCCGCTCCGCCGCTCTGGCCCACGGTCGTGGAAACGTCGATCGCCACCGGTGGTGATGCGGGCGCCTTCGCAGTGGACACGCTCTCCGCTCCCGACGCCAATCCATGGAACGCCCAGCTGCGGTTCTCGGGGCTCGACTTCACCAGCCCCGACGAGGCGGTGCTCTGCACCTGGGATGGCGATGTCTGGCGGGTCCGCGGCATCGCAACCGCGTCGGGCCCGCTCGCCTGGCGGCGGATCGCCTCGGGGCTCTTTCAGCCGCTCGGCATCAAGGTGATCGACGGCGCGATCCGCGTAGCCTGCCGCGATCGGATCCTCACCCTCGTCGACCTCGATGGTGACGGCCTCACCGACCGCTACGACACCTTCAACGACGACCACCAAGTGACCGAGCACTTCCACGAGTTCGCGATGGGCCTGGAGACCGATGCCGCCGGCAATCTCTACTACGCCAAGAGCGCTCGCCACGCGCTGCCCGCGGTCGTGCCGCACCACGGCACGCTCCTCAAGGTCGCCCCCGACGGGTCCTCGACGGAGATCGTGGCCAACGGCTTCCGCGCGGCCAACGGCGTGTGCGTCGAGCCCGACGGCACCTTCTGGGTCACCGACCAGGAGGGGCACTGGAATCCGAAGAACCGCATCAATCACGTCCGGCCCGGCGGCTTCTACGGCAACATGTTCGGCTTTCACGACGTCACCGATGCGAGTGACGCGGCAATGGATCCGCCTGCCTTCTGGATCACCAACGCCTTCGACCGCTCGCCGGCCGAGCTGCTCCGCGTGACGACCGAGCGGTGGGCCCCGCTGACCGGCGGGCTTCTCGAGCTCTCCTACGGCGAGGGCCGCGTGCACCTCGTGCTCACCGAGCCCGTGGCCGGACGCTCCGGCCTCGACCAGGGGGGCATGGTGGCGTTGCCGATGCCCGACCTTCCCACGGGCGTCATGCGCGGCCGCTTCCATCCGACCGACGGCCAGCTCTACGCCTGCGGCCTCTTCGCCTGGGCCGGCAACCGCACGCAGCCCGGAGGCTTTTTTCGCATCCGCCGCACCACCGAGCCGCTCCGCATTCCCGTGGCCCTCCACGCCGCTCCCGAATCGATTACGCTCTCTTTCGCTGAGCCGCTCGATCCCGCGGCGGCCCGCGACACCGCCGCCTGGCAGGTGCGGGCGTGGAACCTGAAGCGTTCAGCCAACTACGGCTCGGAGCACGTCGACGAGCGGCCGCTGCCCGTCGACGCGGTCGATGTCTCGAGCGACGGCCGTCAGGTCACGCTCCGCGTGCC
>CAIKWU010000371.1 GCA_903831155.1 uncultured Planctomycetaceae bacterium
ATCGTGCCGCCGATCACGGCCCACGCTCCGAGCATGGCGTAGGTCGTGGGCTCGGGAACGGCACTTACCGTCATCAGGTCGAGCCGCATGCTGCCGCCGCTGCCGACCGAGCGGTTGTAGCCGTTGGTCAGATCGGTCGAGTCGGTCCCGGCGAATGACGACACGAGGCCCGTCGTGCCGCTCGTGGCGGACAGATTCGGATCCCAGAGGCCGACGATCGCGAAGGCGAAGTTGGCGTTGTTCTCGTAGCCCTGACCGGTCGGCAGCGTGTACGTGATGTTGTCGACGAATCCCGCAGCAAGGGGTGCCGTGAGTGTGCCGGTCGTCGTCACTCCCTGCGCGAGCCAGTTGCCGTTGATCGTGCGGAAGTCCATCATGCCGCCCGAGCTCACGTTGACCGTGGCCGTGCCGGAGATCGGGGCCGTGCCAGAGCTATACCCGTTGACGAACTGGCTGATCGACGAGCCGGTGCCGCCCGTGGGGGCCGAGAAGACGCCCGCGGTGCCGCTCGTGCTCGTCAGGATCTGCCAGTAGCGGCTGGATCGGAAGCCGACCGTCTGGCTCCACGAGAGCTTCACAGCCTCACCGGGATTCATGCCGGTGGTGGGAGCCTGGATCATCACGCCCGCCGAAGAGTTTGCCGCTGTCAGCAGCGGCGGGTTGATCGTCGCCGAACGGTTGTACGTGGTGCCGGTGATCACCGTGCCCGGATCGCCGGCCACCCCGTTGGCAAGCGTGCTCGACAGCGGAGCCGAGGGGGCGCCCTGACCGTAGCCAAGCACGGTCCCGGAGAGCACGGTTCCCGTCCAGGGGCGGTTGAACGAGCCGCTCACGGTCGTGTTCCAGTTCCACTGGGAGATCGTCGTCTGGGCCGACGCGGTCGACATCCACGCCAGAACGAGGGCCATCACCGCCACTGCTCGCAGGACCAAGGCACGCATACGAATCTCCAGTGAAAGGCCTTCTTGCCGTGGCCCCGCACGAGGCCGCCGTTCGGGGCCGCGTGTGCCTCCGATGGCGGGAAGAATGAGCAAAGTGCGCGCCAAACTTCACTTCAGCGGGAAAGATTTCCCTTGGCGTGTGATTTCACAGCCCAAAACACAGGAAACACCTATTTTTAGGGGTGCTTCTACGGGCTCCCCGCGTTTCCACGATCTGGTGAAACAATTCGCATAAATTGCGAAACACTTTCGCTACTTCTGCGAAATATTTCGCATGAAATAGGAAATAAACGCTGCTCGAATGTGGGGTCTGCGGCCGGATACGCGGGTGTCTATGAATCTTTTCCTCTGAATCGAATGTGAGGCTGGAGGGAACGAAAGCGAACGCCGTGCCAAACGGCTCAGTCGCCGCATGGATTTCCGATCGCGCGATCGTGATGAAGCACGGGGACCGCTTCGTGAAAGCCGACCGGCCGTGAGGCCGCGGGCTGCCCTGCGCGCGGCTCCGGGCCCATCTCCGCTTCCACCCCACGCCTCACGGCGTTGGGCTTGTACAGGCAGCGCGCGTGAAAGCCGACCGGCCGTGAGGCCGCGGGCTGCCCTGGCGCGGCTCAGGACGGGCCCTCACCCATCGACCGTGTGGAGCAGGGGGGCCAGCGTGGTCTTGAAGTCGAGCAGTTCGACGCCGGTGCTCACGAAGCCGGGGCGAATCGGCTCGGGCTTGGCCAGATCCGTGGAGAGATACTTCTTGTTGTCGTCACAGAAGATCGTGACGACGGTCGCATCCCAGCCCTCCCGCTCGAGCACCTGCAGGGCACCGAGCAGATTGGCACCCGACGAGATGCCCACGCCGAGCCCGAGTTCGCGGGCCAGCTTCTGCGCCATCAGGATCGCGTCG
>CAIKWU010000372.1 GCA_903831155.1 uncultured Planctomycetaceae bacterium
CCCAGATGCGCGGGCAGTACCGCCGGGTGCTGATCGTGATCGAGGGCATCTACAGCATGGACGGGGATTTCTCCGAACTGCCGAAGTTCATCGCACTGGCCAAGCGGCATCGGGCCCTTCTCATGGTGGACGAGGCTCATTCGATCGGCGTCATGGGGCCGCGGGGCCGCGGCATCGGCGAGCACTTTGGCGTGAATCCCGCCGACGTCGACCTCTGGATGGGCACGCTCTCGAAGGCGTTCGGCAGCTGCGGCGGCTACATCGCCGGATCGAAGACGCTCGTCCGCTGGCTGAAATACACGGTGCCCGGCTTCGTCTATTCGGTCGGCCTGCCTCCAGCCGCGGCCGGGGCCTCGCTCGGAGCCCTGCGGCTGCTGCAGCGGCAGCCGGAGCGGGTGGCCAAGCTCCACGCGAATGCCCGGCTCTTTTTGCAGTTGGCCCGTGAGGCAGGCCTGGATACCGGCCCGTCCGGCGGCTCGGCAATCGTGCCGATCATCCTCGGCAACTCGATGAACAGCCTGCGGCTCTCACGGGCCCTCTTCGCCCGGGGCATCAGCGTGCAGCCGATCCTCTATCCGGCGGTCGAGGAACGGGCGGCCCGGCTGCGGTTCTTCATCACGTCGAGCCACACGCCGGAGCAGATCCGGCGGACGGTCGCCGCGATGCAGGAGGAACTGGCCCGGATCGATCCGGCCTACGCCCGGTCGGCCCAGCGTCCGGTGTCGGTGGCCTGATACGGTTGGCCTCTGCACTCCCATCCGCCGGTCGGCAGCATGGCGGCCTCATCGCCAGCGGCCGGAGGGCCGCCAAGCCCGCAGCACCTCGCGACCGCCGGGCACGAAGCCCGGCTCCCGCCAGCGACCTGCGGTCGCCAAGAAAAAACGGCACGATGCCCAATCCTGTTCGGCACGGGATTTGCGCCCTGTCGACCAGGAAGTCTGCGTGCCCTGGGCTGACTTGCGCTCTTGTTGTTCATCCGGCATAGTGCTCGGCATGGCCTCCGAGAAGCAAGAGTTCACCGAGCACGATCTGCAGGGTCTGAAGCACTTTCGCTCATTGCGGAAGTTGCTGGTGAGGCTGCACGGCGTTGGCGTGGCGCGAGACAAGGCCGGCAACCGCGAACTGTTTATGGATCAGTATTGCGTGTTGGTGCTGGTGTGGCTGTTCAATCCGCTCATCAAGAGCCTACGCGGTCTCCAGCGGACGTCCGACATGGCGAAGGTGCGAAAACGCCTCGGGGTCACGCGTTCGTCGTTGGGATCGCTCTCCGAATCGGTGGCCATTTTCGATCCGGAGCCCCTGGCGCGGATTGCCGCGGAACTTGCCCACAAGCTTCCTGCCATCCGGCAGGGCAGGTTCGACGTCGTGAGGCAGCAACTCACGGCCGTGGACGGATCGGTCGTGACGACACTCGCACGTGTGGCCGGACTGTGCTGGACGCCCAAGGGCACGGGGAAGGCCGTCTCGGGCTACCGCCTGCACACGCAGTTCGAGGTACTTCGCGGGTTGCCGTCGCGGATCGACGTGACACCGGCGAACCCACGGGGTGATGCCGATGAGCGGGTCGTCCTGGAACGCACTCTGGAACCTGACCGCTGCTACGTGGTCGACCGTGGCTACGCGAAGTTCACGCTCTGGAATGCGATCGTCGCCACGAAGAGCAGCTATGTCTGTCGGATTCGCGACAATGCCGCTCCCACGATCAAGCGAATCAATGAGCTTTCCGATGCGGATCGCGACGCGGGCATTCTCAGCGATGAGGTCGTTGTCTTCGGTGCCAGCAGAGTCAACCAGCCAAAGCCTGACCATCCGGTTCGGCTGGTAACCATAGCGGCAACCAGACACCGTAGCCGCGGCGGCTACGGTGGGCCACGGTGCGACGGCACGCTGAGAATCGCGACAAACCGCCTTGACCTGCCAGCGGAGTTGATCGGTGAGATCTACCGACTGCGTTGGCTGATCGAGCTGTTTTTCAGAATGTTCAAGCAGATGCTGGGCTGCCGCCATCTGCTGTCAACGAAGCAAAGCGGCGTCGAAATTCAGGTGTATTGCGCCATCATCGCCTGCCTGCTCATCATGCTCTACACGGGACGACGGCCATCGATCGCCATCTTCGAGGCGGTCTGCTTCTACCTTCTGGGGTGGGCGAGTCTCGAGGACGTGGAGTCGCGTATCGCAAAAACTCCGATCTCGGCGTGAATGCAACTGCGCGCTTTCACGGCGACGCAGGGGTCGACGCTGCGCAGAAAGCGGCTCTCACTTCAGCACGCAGCCACTCCAGATGCTGAGGAGCCGGTCGGAGGCACGCGCAGGAGTCCGGTGAATTCTGCGACTCACAAGCGATCCGCGATTCGTCCAAGAGCCTCCCGTAGCAGAATCCGCCGGCGACGAGCATGCCGCAGCCGGCGAACCAATGCGGCACGAC
>CAIKWU010000373.1 GCA_903831155.1 uncultured Planctomycetaceae bacterium
CCGCGACGGACGGCCCAGACCGCCGCCTGCGTGCGGTCGGACACGGAGAGCTTGCGAAGGATGTTCTGCACATGCTCCTTCACCGTCTCCACGCTGATCGTCAGCGACTGCGCGATCTCCTTGTTGGAGAGGCCCAGCGCCATGTGCCGCAGCACCTGCAGTTCCCTGGCGGTCAGGGGAATGTCGGGATCCGACACGGTGGCCCGGTTGGCCATCGTGGTCGCCACCCGCCGAAGCTCGCCGACCTTGGCCGGCTGCTCGCCGGCGGCAGCCGCCGTGATCGCCAGGATCAACTCCGCCCGCGTGCAGCCCTTGAGCACGTAATCGTGGGCACCGGCCGCCACCGCCCGCGCCACATACGTGGGGTTGTCGAAGGTGGAGAGCATCACGCACTTCACGCCGGGCATCTGCGCCCGGATCTTCTCGAGCGCCGCGAGCCCGTCGGCTCCCGGCATCCGCACGTCGAGCAGCACCACCTGGGGCTTCGCCTTCTTCGCGACCTTGAGCACCTCGTCGCCGCTCGCCGCCTGGCCGACGATCTCCACCTCGGGCCCGGTCAGGAGGCTCACCAGCCCCCGCCGCACCACCTCGTGATCGTCCGCAATCACCACCTTGACCGACTTGACCGACATCGCAGTCTCGCTTTCTGCGGCCCGGATTGGTGCCGGAGATTGCCGCGTTCGAACATCGTTCAAGAGCCCGGTTCGCCCAAGCCCTTCAGCCGTACCCTACGCCGTGAGGGGGCACTCGGGCAACTCGTCGCCACGATCTGGACGCCGGCGACGATCGTCGCCGCCACACCTCGAACAACTTCAACGTCCCTGACGACGAAAGGTTGCTGACATCACTACACTGCGATTTTTTCAGGGTCGACCGATGCCCTCGGACGATCCCAGGCGCCCTCCATGCCCGACTTCGAAACCGTCGCCCTCACGCTCGGGTCGCTGCTGGCGGGTTTCGTGAACGCGATCGCCGGTGGTGGTGGCCTGATCACACTGCCGGTGCTGCTCGGCGTGTTTCCCCGGGCTGAGCCGGCCGTGCTCTTCGGCACCAACAAGGCCTCGATGATCTGCGGCACCGCCTCGGCCGCGATCGACTACGCGCGTCACGTGCGGCTGCCCTGGGCCACGCTCATGCCGGCGATCGGCGTGGCATTTCTCGGGGGCGTGATCGGCGCCTGGCTCGTCACGCTCGTCTCGCCCGACGGCCTCCGGCGGGCGCTCCCCTTCATGCTGGCCACCGTGTTTCTGGTGACGCTCTTCGGCGGCCATGCCGGCGAGCGGCACGCGCCCCGCTTCGGTCCCCGGGCCGAGGCGGCGATCGCGTCGGGGATCGCGCTGGTCATGGGCCTCTACGACGGCTTTTTTGGTCCCGGCACCGGCAGCTTCCTGATCTTCTTCCTGGTGCGGCTGCTCGGCTTCGACTACCTCCATGCCGCAGCGAGCACGAAGGTGCTCAACATGACCACCAACCTCGGGGCGCTCGCGTTCCTCGGCACCGCCGGCCACGTCTGGTGGCGGTTCTTCCTGCCGATGGCGATCGCCAACGTGGTGGGGGCGTTCCTGGGCACCAGGCTCGCGCTCAAGCACGGCTCGCGGCTCGTGCGGATCGTGTTCCTGATGGTCGTCGCCGCGCTGATCCTCAAGACCGCCTACGACGCCTACCTCGGCTGACGCGACGAGCCCGATCAGCCTCGGGATGCGTGAGCGTCCCGCAGGCACGGGCAGTTCATCGGCAGCACCATCCGGACGCATCCCGGCTCGCAGGCGAAGCGGAACGAGGTGCCGGTCATCGGTTCACCGTCGAGGTTGACCGGGATCGGCGCCGGAGCCGTGACCTCGATCCACGGGGTGCGGATCCGCTCCACGTATTCGCCGTCGCTGCGGTTCGCGAGAATCTCGGACACGACCTGCACGGCGGCCGAGGCGGGGAACTCCCGCAGCGACACGATGTCGAGCAGGCCGTCGTCGAGCACCGCATCCGGGGCGAGCGGCTGACCGCCGCCGGCCTGCCGGCCGTTGCAGATCGCTCCCACCACCATGCTCCCCTCGACGGCTCCGTCCGGCGTGCGGATCGAGCAGGCATAGGGGGCGAAGTGGACAGCCTTCACGAGACCCATCAGCGTGTAGGCGCCGCCGCCGAGGAAGTTCTTGAGTTCGACGGGAGTCTCGGCGGTGACCGCCGCGCCGAAGCCGCCCGAGGCGACGTTGGCGAAGAAGGTGTCGTTGCACCGGCCAAGGTCGACGGGCCGCGGTTCCCCGGTGACGGCGAGCCGCAGTGCCGCCTCGGCCTCGACAGGCACCCGGCACGCGGTCGCGAAGTCGTTGGCCGTGCCGAGCGGGAGAATGCCGAGCGCGGGCCGCGCCGGTGCCGCAACGGCCATCAGCCCGTTGGCGGCCTCGTTGACGCTGCCGTCGCCGCCGCCGGCGATCACCCGCGGCACGCCGTCGCGGGCGGCCTCGGCGACGAACCGTGCCGCGTCGCCCCGCTCCCACGTGACCCGCACCTCGAGGTCGTGGCCGGCGGCCCGCACGGCCTCCACCGCCGCCCGCACATCGGGGCGGTCGGCCTTCTTGCCGTTGAGGATCAGTCTCGCGTGCATGCCCGGAGCCTAACACGACCGGCTCCGCCGCCCCACGACGCTACCATGCACCCCCGTCATGCCCACGCTCTCCGACCATCCGCGGCTCCGTCTCGCGTTCCTCTGCCTGCTCTACGTGGGGCAGGGGATCCCCTACGGATTCGTGACGGTCGCGCTGGCCGCTCATCTGGCGGCCGGCGGCGCCACCGCTGCCTCGATCGGCGGCGTGATCGCGATGGCGGTGCTGCCGTGGAGCTTCAAGTGGGCGTGGGGGCCGGTCGTCGACTCCGGCCGGCTCGCCTGGTTCGGCCGCCGGCGGCCCTGGCTCATCATCGCGCAGGCCATGATGATCGCCACGGCTGCCGCGATCGCCCTCGTGCCCGAGACCGAGATCTCGAGCCTCGGCTGGGTGCTGCTTCTGCACAACGTGTTCGTCGGTCTCCAGGATGTGGCTGTCGACGCGCTGGCCGTCGACCAGCTCGAGGGCCGCGACCGCGAGCGGGCCAGCGGCATGATGTATGGCTCGGCCTACGTCGGCACGTTTCTTGGCGGGGCGGGCCTCGGGATCATGACTGCGCGGTTCGGTCTGCCCGCGGCGATTGCCGCGATGACGGCGGCTCAGGCCGCAATCCTCGCCGTGGTGCTCACGGTGCGGGAGCGGTCGGCGGCGGCCGCTGCAAGCGAGGGCGATCACACGACCAGTCACGCCTCGCTCGGTCCGCTCGCCATGCTCCGTGTGCTGCTGCGGGCGATGATCGCACCGCAGGCCCTTCGCGCGGCCGTCGCGGCGTTTCTCCTCAAGGTGCTGCCGGCGTCGCTCACCGTGCTCGTGATGGTGTCGCTCATCGAGAAGCTCGGCTGGTCGCAGGACCGGTATGCGACGGTCACCGGGGGCGCCGGCGTGCTGCTCGGCCTCGTGGCGGCGGTGGCTGCCGGGTTCCTCGCGGGGCGATTCGGCCCGCGGCCGACGGCGATCGTCGCGAGCCTCGCGCTCGGGGCGGCGTGGATCGCCTTCGGCCTCGCCGCGCGGTGGTGGGACAGCACCGGCGTCGTCTTCGGCTACGTCGCCGCGGACACGGTCTGCCTGGCCGCCACGAGCGTGGCGCTCTTCTCCATCTTCATGCGGGTAGCCTCGCCGGCGGTGGCCGCCACCCAGTTCACCGCGTCGATGGCGATCATGAATCTGGCCACGAGTTTCGGCTCGTGGCTCGCCGGACCGCTCGGGGAAGTGATCGACACCCCAACCCTGTTTCTGGTGGCTGGCTGCGTGCAGCCGGTGCTGGCGGCCCTGGTGCCCGATCGCACCGCGGCGCCATCGTCCGGGCCCAGCCCTTCGACGAGTCAAACGTGATGCTCGCGCGTCCACTGGCAAAAGCCCAACGCCGTGAGGCGTGGGGCGAATCGCTCCAAGACGCCGTGTCCAGCGTGGTCAGCCCGCGGCCTCACGGCCGGTCGGCGTTCACACTCCCCGCACTCGAGCGCGAGAATCACGTGTGATCCGTATGAGACGGCTCTGCCCGCGGGGGCGTCCGGCCGTTTCAGACAGCAACCCATGCGAAAAATCGGGGAACCGGTCCCGTTGCCCTCGCCCTGACGATCCCGTTACCTTCTGTCTGCCGGGGCGGGGCGGATTCGTCGTCGGCGATGCCTTTCGACTCATCGGTTTCACGCACGCGCGGGCGCCTCAGGACGCTCCGCACGAGGAGGCTCCATGGCACGACGCCCCAACCCTTCGCGACGCCGCCGCGGCCACCGCGGCCCGACTCCGCGTCGTCGCCTCGCCAGGCTCCGCGGCGAGACGCTCGAACAGCGGCTCGTGCTCAGCACGACGCCGGCCCTCGACACCGATCCCCTCACCGCGGCGCAGACGTCCGCGCTCGTGCAGGGCATCGACGTCCTCGCGCAGCGGCTCACCCAGATCCAGACCACGGGCCTGTTCGGCGACGAGGCTGCGGCGCTCGGCGAGTCGCTCGGCACCCTCTCGCC
>CAIKWU010000374.1 GCA_903831155.1 uncultured Planctomycetaceae bacterium
AGCGAAGAACTCGTGGAGGACGACGTCTACACCTCGATCCACATCGAGGAGTACGACATCGAGATCCGCGACACCAAGCTCGGACGTGAGGAGTTCACCCGCGACATCCCCAACGTCGGCGAGCGTGCCCTCCACAATCTCGACGAGGGGGGCGTGGTGCGGATCGGCACCTACGTGCGGCCCGGCGACATCCTCGTGGGGAAAGTGTCACCGAAGAGCAAGACCGAGCTGACGCCCGAGGAGAAACTGCTCCACGCCATCTTCGGCCGCGCCGGCGAGGACGTGAAGAACGATTCGCTCGAGGTGCCGTCGGGCGTCGAGGGGATCGTGACCGCCACGGAGAAGTTCTCCCGCCAGATGAGCCTCTCGGAGGAGGAGCGGCGCGAGTTCCAGAAGCAGCTGAAGGAGGCCGAGAGCCAGGGCAACCTGCGGATCGCCGAGGCCTTCGCCGCGATGGTGGCCGAGATCGAGAAGGTGCTGCAGAAGCCCCTTGCGGCCGATGACGGCAGTCCGCTCGTCCGCAACCAGGATCACAAGGTCGTCGCCGAGCGGGCGCTCGCGTTCAAGCCGGATGACTTCGACGTCCGCTCGCCGCAGCGGAAGGCCGACGTCGACAAGATCGTGAAGGCGATGTGGCCGGCCGTCGAGGAGGCCATCGATGGCAAGGAGCGCACCCTCAACAGCATGAAGCGGGGCGACGAACTGCGGCCCGGCGTGCTGCAGATGGTGAAGGTGTACGTGGCTGCCAAGCGGGTGATCTCGGTCGGCGACAAGATGGCCGGGCGGCACGGAAACAAGGGTGTGATCGCCAAGATCCTGCCCAAGGAGGAGATGCCCTTCCTCGCCGACGGCACGCCGCTCCAGATCCTGCTCAACCCGCTCGGCGTGCCGAGCCGGATGAACGTCGGCCAGATCCTCGAGACGCACCTCGGCTGGGCCGGCATGAAGCTGGGATTCCAGGCGATCACGCCGGTGTTCGACGGGGCGAGCGAGGATGACATCAACAAGGTGCTCGACGATGCCCACCTGCCGCGTCACGGCAAGGCGCAGCTGTTCGACGGTCGCACGGGCGAGCGGCTCGAGCAGGAGACCACGGTGGGCTTCATCTACATGCTCAAGCTCCACCACCTCGTGGACGACAAGGTCCACGCCCGGTCGACGGGGCCCTACTCGCTGATCACCCAGCAGCCGCTCGGCGGCAAGGCTCGGTTCGGCGGTCAGCGGTTCGGGGAGATGGAGGTGTGGGCGCTGGAGGCCTACGGGGCCGCCTACATCCTCCAGGAACTCCTCACCGTGAAGAGCGACGACGTGGAGGGGCGGACGAAGATCTACGAGAGCATGGTGAAGGGCGAGAACACGCTCGAGGCCGGCACGCCGGCCAGTTTCGACGTGCTCACCAACGAGATTCGCGGGCTGGCATTGAACATGCAGCTCGAGAAGCGCCGGGACGGGCTGACCTGACCTGCCGACGCCGCCCGGTGGCGGTCGCAGGTCGAGTCGAGGGTTAATCGCGGGACGTTCGAGCGGATTCGGAACAACCAGGGAGATGACACGTGAGCATCGGTGAAGCCACCTACGATCGCGTCAACGACTATTCGGCCGTGAAGATCAGTCTCGCGCGGCCGCACGACATCCGCAGCTGGTCCTTCGGCGAGGTCAAGAAGCCGGAGACGATCAACTACCGCACGTTCCGTCCCGAGAAGGACGGCCTGATGTGCGAGAAGATCTTCGGACCCGAGAAGGACTGGGAGTGCTCCTGCGGCAAGTACCGCGGCATGAAGTACAAGGGGATGATCTGCGACCGCTGTGGCGTGAAGGTCACGCACTCGCGCGTCCGCCGCAAGCGGATGGGCCACATCGAGCTCGCCGCGCCGGTCGTCCACATCTGGTTCTTCAAGGCCATGCCGAGCCGGCTCGGCGCCCTGCTCGACATGAAGACGTCGAGCCTCGAGAAGGTGATCTACTTCCAGGACTACGTGGTTCTCGACCCCCGCGACACTCCGCTCAAGAAGCAGCAGCTGCTCACCGAGGAAGAGTTTCGCGAGGCGCGGGCGACGTACGGCGACGGCAGCTTCGACGCCGAGATGGGGGCCGAGGCGGTCCGCAAGCTTCTGCTGGGGCTCGATCTCGTGACGCTCTCGCGGGAACTTCGTGAGGAACTCGCGACGACCAACTCCAAGCAGAAGAAGAAGGATCTCGTCAATCGCCTGAAGATCGTCGAGAGCATCCGCGACAGCGAGAACAAGCCGGAGTGGATGGTGCTCGACGTGATCCCGGTCATCCCG
>CAIKWU010000375.1 GCA_903831155.1 uncultured Planctomycetaceae bacterium
CAGCTCGGCTCGCAGCAGCCAGCACCGGCGTCGCAGGCCGGCTCGCAGCAGCCGTTGCCGGCGTCGCAAGCGGGCTCAGCGCAACCGTTGCCAGCACCACAGGCCGGCTCGCAGCAGCCGTTGCCGGCGTCGCAAGCGGGCTCAGTGCAGCTGCCGCAGCAGCTGTGCTTCCGCTTGCACTTGGCGAACAGCCCCTTCAGGCCACCGAACAGGTCATGCTTCTTGCGGATGCCGCAGCACGAACCCGCACCGCAGCTCGGCTCGCAGCAGCCCGCACCGGCGTCGCAGGCCGGCTCCGCACAGCCGTTGCCGGCTCCGCAGGCGGGCTCCGCACAGCCGTTGCCGGCACCGCAGCCGGGCTCGCAGCAGCCAGCGCCGGCGTCGCAGCCGGGCTCACAGCACGAAGCACAGCCCTTGCAGCCGAGCATCCTGTCGAGGAGCTCGAAACCGAAGGACTGGCTACAAACGGTGACGCCGAGGACCAGCGCACCGAGATACATCATACGCTTCATCGAGCCACATCTCCTTTTGTTGTGGATCACCGGCGTGGTCGTCCCGCTCGCGACGATGTCACCCCGAGGTTTGTGATCCACGTACTCACCGCGGCAGGCCTGTCGAGCCATTCCGTGACTCGAGGGATCTCAGGTTGCTGCCGCCCCCTGGTTGCCCGACGGGCACAGTGATGCCCCGGGGGACATGGGGGCTATCGGCGACGGTGGTCGAAGTGCTTGAACCCCGCCGAAGTTTTTCTGAAGCCGTGGCGTGGGCCTGCGAGTCACGGTGAGATTGACGGCAATGCCGCATGCGCACGACCTGATCGCGCGCTCCCTTCAACCCGCAGCGCTTGACGGCCGGGTCATCCGCGACCGGCAAGGTTTGCCACGGCGTCGCGCCGAGTTGGAAAACCCTGCGGGTGGCGCCCGGGGCCGTCGCCGTGATTGACAGCGCCTGCCCGACCCCTACACTTTGCCAATGGCTCTGGTGGCCGGCGTCGCGACTTCATGCGCTGCCGGCAAACAGGGAACTCCGGTGAGAATCCGGGACGGCCCCGCCGCTGTGACCAGGCGTCGAGGTCGGCCGTTTCAGGCCATTGTCGCCATCGCGGGCTCTCCGCGGCGGCGACGAGAAGGCATGCGGCCGACGAAGTCTGGGAGTCAGAAGACCTACCAGGTGCCATGGGTTCGCCGGACCGCGAGGGCGGAATGGCGGGCACGGCCGCGTGCGGCCGTTCGTGTCGTCGACTTCTCTCCCACAGGATCGTGGTGCCGTGCGCCCGCGTATCCGCCTGCCGGCGGACCGCGTTTGCGCCCGCGCATCGCCGCATGGCTGCTTCGCCCTTCCATCGCCGCGCCCGGGGCATGACGCTCGTTGAACTGCTCGTCGTGGTGGCGGTGATCGCCGCCCTCGTCGCGATGCTGCTGCCGGCGGTGCAGATGGCGAGGGAGTCGGCCCGCCGCATCGCCTGCCTCAACAACCTGCGAAACGTGGGCTGCGCCCTGCACGGCCACCTGCTCGCCCGCCGGACGTTTCCGGCGGGATGCACGGAGTGGCGTCAGCCGGGCAGGGCCGGGGCCGAGCGGTGCCTGGCCTGGAGCAGCCGCATCCTGCCGTGGCTCGAGCAGGCCGACGTGGCCGCCGGGATCGACTTCGGCAAGGCGTTCGACCATCCCGACAACGCGGCCGCTGCCGCCACGCCCCTGTCGATCTACCGCTGCCCGTCGGCCGACCGCCCCGACCCGCTCGTGGCGGGCCTCGGCCGTTGCGACTACGGCGGCGTGACGGGCGAGCGGATCACTTCGCCGAACAATCCCGAGAAGGGCGCGCTGATCCACGACCGTGGCTTCGCGGAGCGGGAGATCACCGACGGGCTTTCGCACACGGTGTTCGTTGGCGAGTGTGCCGCGGGTGCCTGGGCCGACGGCCAGTGGATCAACGGCCGCAACCTCTTCGACCAGGCCTATGCCGTGAACTGGCCGACGTGGGAGGACGAGCTCCGCAGCCGTCATCCCGGCGGCGGTCAGGCGCTCTTCGGGGACGGCGCCGTGCGGCTGCTCGGCGAATCGCTCGACGTGCGTGTGCTGGCCGCGGCCTGCACGCGGTCGGGTGGCGAGACCGCTGCGGACGTTCCCTGAGCCCCGCACACCGAGTGCTTCCCGCTGGTGGTCATGAACGAAAGGACGCCCCGATGATCTCGACCGTTCGCGTGTGGTCCCTGTCGGTCCTCGCGCTCGTTGCCGTCGCGGACCGCGCGGCGGGGGTCGTGGTTGATTTCGAGGGTCTGGCGGTGCCGCCGTCGGGCTACTTCAACGGCAGCCCCGGCACCCTCTCGCCCGGCCAGTCGGTGAGCACGCCGTGGACGGCAGGGGGCGTCGCCTTTTCGAACACCTTCGGCATCGATAGTTACGGAGGCTTCGACTACGAATGGTGGGAGGGGTTTTCCTACTCGAACGTCGTCAACACGACCGACCCTGCGTTCAGCAACCAATACGCCTCGTACCCGGGTGGCGGGTACCAGTCGAGCACCTATGCCGTGCCCCACACGGAGTACAACGACTACCGGCCCGCGGTGACGCTGCCGGTGCCGACGACCGTGTCGGGGTTCCGGATCGCCAACACCACCTACGCCGCGACGACGATGCGGAACGGCGACCAGTACGGCTTCTCGGCGCCGCTGCCACCGGGCGGCTGGTTCGCCACCACGGCGATCGGCAGGCTGGGTGCCACGACCACCGGCTCGGCCACGTTTTATCTGGCCGACCTCCGCGGAGCCTCGCCGCCCGGGATCCTCGCGACGTGGGAGTGGTTCGATCTCTCATCGCTCGGCACCGTCGATCGGATCGAGTTCGAGTTTGCCGGGTCGGATGTCGGCGCCTTCGGTCTCAACACGCCGCGCTACTTCGCCCTCGACGATCTCACCGTCGCGGCGGTGCCTGAGCCGACCGTGGCGGTGATCGCCGCGTCGACGGCGATCGCGGCCCTCGTGTGGCGGCGGAGGATGACGGGCGATGCGTGAGCCGGTCCGCGACGCCGCCCAGGCTGCCGCGATCGAGCACAACCGCCGCGCCTGGGACCGGCTCGCGGCCGGCGGCGTGCCGCTCGCGCGGCCGGCGGCGGACGAGGCCTTCGGCGATCCGCGGGGCTGGCTTGGTGCGGCGGGATCGACGGGGCGGGCGTGGCTGCCCGAGCGACTCGCCGGCCTCGACGTGCTCTGCCTCGCCGCGGGAGGGGGCAAGCATGGCCCGCTGTATGCCGCCGCCGGCGCGAGGGTGACGGTGCTCGACCTGTCGCCGGCGATGCTCGCGCTCGATCGGGAGGTGGCCCGCGAGCGGCGGATCGACCTCGGGATCGTCGAGGGATCGATGGACGATCTCTCGATGTTTCCAGCGGGCCGGTTCGATCTCGTCATCCATCCCGTGAGCACCTGCTACGTGCCGGAGGTGGCGACGGTGTTCCGCGAGATCGCGAGGGTGACGCGGGCGAACGGCCTCTACATCAGCCAGCACAAGTCGCCGGCGAGCCTCCAGACGGGGCTCCTGCCGAACGACCGCGGCCGGTACGAACTCGAGCACGCCCAGCGGTCCGGCGGGCCGTTGCCGGAGGCGACGCCGTCGTCGCTGCGTGAACTCGGCACGAGGGAGTATGTGCATTCGACGGAGGCGATCCTCGGCGGCATCTGCCGCTCGGGGTTCGCGATCGAGGACGTCGTCGAGCCAGACCATGCGGTCGCCTCGGCCGCCGCCGGAAGTTCCGGACACCGGGCGGGCTTTCTGCCCCCGTATCTCCGCGTTCTCGCCCGTCGCGGCGGGGCAGGCCGGGCCACCGGGGCCGTCGTGCTGGTAAACTCCGAATCACCATGATCTGCCTGAACATCCACCTCACCGCCCGGGACGCGGCCGACGTTCCGCGGATCCACGACCTCCTCGCGCAGGCGATGCACAAGAGCCGCACCGAGCCAGGCTGCCTGCGGTTCGACGTCTACCAATCCACCGCCGAGCCGCGGCGATTCACGCTCGTCGAGCACTGGGCCGATCAGGCCGCGATCGACGCCCACCGGCTTGCGGAGGCCTACACCACCATCTACAAGCCGCAGGTCATGCCGCTCGTCGATCGGGAGGCCCATCCCTCCACGCTGCTCGAATGATCCTCCTCATCGACAACTACGACTCCTTCACCTGGAACCTGGTGCAGCGGTTCGGGGAGATCGCCCCCGGGGTTCCCGTGGAGGTGCATCGCAACGACCGGATCTCCGGCGATGAGATCGCCGCGAAGGCGCCGAGCCACCTCGTGATCTCGCCGGGCCCCTGCACGCCCGACGAGGCCGGCATCTCGTGCGAGGTGGTCAGGAGGTTCGCGGGACGCATGCCCATCCTTGGCGTCTGTCTCGGCCACCAGTCGATCGGGCAGGTGTTCGGCGGCACCATCGTCCGCGCCAAGCGGCTCATGCACGGGAAGGTCGATCGGATCGAGCACTCGGGCAAGGGACTCTTCGCCGGGCTCGCCTCGCCGATCGAGGCCACCCGCTATCACAGCCTCGTGATCGACCCGCCCACGCGGCCCAAGGACTTCGAGGTCGATGCCTGGGCCGCGGCCCCCGACGGTTCGCGGGAGATCATGGCAATCCGCCACAAGACGCTCCCGGTGTATGGCGTGCAGTTCCATCCCGAGAGCTTCCTGACGCCCGCGGGCTACGACCTGCTCCGCACCTTTCTGAAGACCGGCGCCATCTCGGCATGATCGAACTGGCCGAGGCGATCGGGCTGGTCGAGCGGACGGCCGTGCCGCTGCCGCCGCGGCGGCAGCGGCTGCTCGAGGCGGCCGGCCTGCGGCTTGCGGGGCCGATCGTGGCCGACGTCGACTCGCCGCCGTGGGACCGGGCGATGATGGACGGCTTCGCGGTGCGGTCGGCCGACTTCGCCGGCCGCGGCGACGGGATCGTGGAACTCGACGTCGTCGTGGACCTTGCGGCCGGTGACGTGACCGAGCGAAAGATTCCCCCCGGGGGCTGCGGGCGGATCATGACGGGCGCGGCGATTCCGCCGGGAGCCGACGCGGTCGTGCCGATCGAGTCGGCCGTGGAGGGCACCGCGGAGAGCCATGCCGGCGGCCGGGTGCGGCTCTGCGAGCCGACGTTTCGGGCGGGGCAGCACGTGGGCATTCGCGGGGCGGCGTTTCGCGCGGGCGCTGCGGTGCTGCCGGCGGGCGTGCCGCTCACGCCCGCGGCCATCGGGCTCGCGGCCGAGGCGGGGGCGACGCATGTGGTGGCCGCTGCACGGCCGCGGGTCGCCATCCTCTCGACCGGCAGCGAGCTGGTGCCGGTGCGCGACGTGCCGGCGCACGGCCGCACCCGCAACTCGAACGAGCCGATGCTCGCGGCCGCGGTGGCGGCCTGTGGCGGCGAGCCGATTCCGCTGGGGATCGCGGCTGATCGCCCCGAGGCGATCCGCTCGGCGGTGATGCAGGCCCTCGCCGCCGACGCGGTCGTGCTCTCGGGCGGGGTGTCGGCCGGCGACCTCGACCTCGTGCCCGCGACCTTCGCCGCCTGCGGCGTGGAGAAGGTGTTTCACAAGGTGCGGCTCAAGCCGGGGAAGCCCGTCTGGTTCGGCCGCTTCGACCGGGCCGACGGTCCCGCCACGCTCGTCTTCGGGCTGCCGGGTAACCCGGCCAGCAGCCTCGTCTGCTTCGAGCTCTTCGTGCGGCCGGCGGTCGCGATCCTCGCCGGTCGTCCGCGCGACGCATGGCACCTGCCGCGGCGCCGCGGCGTGCTCGTGGCACCAGCGAAGGCGGCGGCCGATCGGCCCGTGTATCTGCCGTGTCGCATCGCCCGCGATGGCGAGCGGCTCGACGTCACGCCGCTGCCCTGGACGGGCTCGTCGGATCTCGTCGGCCTCGCGGTGGCCGACGGCCTCGTGGCCCTGCCGGCCGGCGGGCGGGCCGACGCGGGCACCGAGGTCGAGGTGCTGCCGTTCGGCAGCCGCTGAGGCTCAGCCCGGCACGCTGCGGTGGAAGTGCACGTGCTTCCAGCCGTTCGCCGTCCGCACCCAGACCCGCGTCTCCTCGCCGCACGCAACCACGGGGCTGCCCGCGGCGTCGACTTTCTGCACGAGCCGCACGTAGCAGACCACGGCCACGTCGTCGCCGAACATCTTCACCACCGGCGAGGCGAGCGTGGTGGTGACGTGCGCGGTGCCCTTCGACTTCTCTGCGGCGAGGTCGAAATAGAACTTGTGGAACGGCAGCCCCTCGACGAGCTGGCCCTTGGCCTCGGGCTCGAAGCAGGTGATGTCGTCGGCGACGAGTTCCTTGTAGGTCTTCCAGTCGGCCACGGCGACGGCGTCGAGCAGGCGACGGGTGGCGGCGAGCACTTCTTCGGCGGGCGTGGGCGTGGGCATGGGTGGTTCCTCCGGGATCAGGCGGGGCGGGTGACGAGGCCGAGGGCCACGAGTTTCTCCAGACACTCGTCGCGCTCACGGGATCGGGCGAGATCCTTCCACGACGGATCCTGGGCGGCGAGGAAGGCGTCGTGCGAGGCGGGAAAGCCGTGGCCGGCCGACTGGGTCACGAGCCGGCCGATCACCTCGCGGTCGAGCCGCGTGAGCCGCATCGCCTCCACGCGGTAGTCGAGAAACGCCTCCCAGACCAGCGGGAAGAGCGGCCGCACGATCTCGTGGCCGATCGTCTCGGCGTAGCGGCGGATCTCGAGCTGGGCGTGGGCGTCCATCCGCAGGGCCAGGAAGTGGAGGAGGTTGTGGAGATCGATCTTCCAGTAGGCCTCGGTGTAGGTGGAGAGCGGGAGATCCTTGCGGGCCTGCTCGCGGGCGATGCCGGCCTCCAGCCGCTCCTCGTAGACCTTGCGGGAGAAGGCCTGCAGTTCGTGCTCGGCCTGCGTGAGCACGGCGCCGGCGGTGCCGGCGACGAGCCCCGCCGAGCCCTGGCGGTTGTTCGTGGCCTGGCTCCGCCACTCCTCCGCGGCGGTCGCCTGCATCGAATCGATCGCGAGCGAGTAGCGGGTGGAGTATTCGTTGACGCTCGCCGTGCGATGCCGGATCCACTGCCGCCAGCAGTCCATCGGCACGCGGACCACGAACTTGAGCTCCGCCATCTCGAAGGGCGTGGTGTGGGCATGCCGCAGCAGGTAGCGGATCAGCTGCCGATCGTCGCTCACCTTGCGGGTGCCCTCGCCGTAGCTCACCCGCGCCGCCTGCACCACGGAGCCGTCGTCGCCCATCACGTCGACCAGGGCCACGAAGCCGTCATCGAGGACGGGAAGCTTCTTCCAGCGGAGCGCCTCGACGACCGCGGCGCGATCGGGGGCAGTCGTGCTGTCGGGGGAGGTCATGGCCAGCGGTCCTGCGGGACGGGAAAGTCCCACAGGATGCGGCAGTCCGGCGGCCCGGTCAATCGGCTCCCGCCACGCCGCGGCTTCAGTCCTTGGCGAGGAGCTCCTGCAGGAGCCCGGCGAGCTTCCGGGCGTCGTCCGAATCGCGGACGGTGTCGATCCGCTTCTTGGGCACGCCGAGCTTCGTGAGCGACGTGACGATGCTCGTCCAGAGCTTTTCCCGCTTCTTGCCCTCGGCCAGGTAGAGGTCGGTCACCTGCTCCCCGAGCCGCTGCAGGAGGGCGGTGTCGAGGTTCTCGTAGTAGTTCTTGACGATCGACCGCTGGTATTTCGTCAGTTCTGCCATCGCTGTGCGCCTGTTGGCCCGGGGGCCCCGGACGGTTTGGAGGTTGCCGGGGAGACGGCTACAGTATCGGCGAAATCCCCGGAGCCCATCGAGAGTTTCCCATGCCCACCATCACGTTCACGAACGAAAAGAAGGAAATCCAGGTTCCGGCCGGAGCGAATCTCCGGAAGGAAGCGATTCGGGCCGGCGTCCAGCTCTATCCCGGGATCCACACGGTGGCCAACTGCCACGGCATGGGGTCCTGCGGCACCTGCCGGGTGCTCGTCACCAAGGGCATGGAAAACTGCAGCCGCCGGGGCCTGCTCGAGTCGGCCCGGATGGCCGTGTCGCTGGCCTACATCGGCAACGAGGCGCAGATGCGGTTGGCCTGCCAGACCCGCGTCAACGGCGACATCACCGTGACCACGCAGCCGCCGCTGAACCTGTTTGGCGAGAACTTCTTTAGTTGAGCGGTGCCGACACGTGCGTGGGTGAAGCCGCCCGTCGGGAGGCATGCTCATCGCCGGGGGGATTTGTGAATTATCTTCCCCAACGGCACCGAGCGGGTCCTGCGAGGCACAAATCTCCCCGGCTTTTGCGCGTGCCTCCCGACGGGCTGCCTTGGGGTTCATCGGCGGCAGGGGCGGGGCGGGGCGTTTGTAGGGCGTTGTGCACGCCATGAAAGAAGTGCTGGCGGTCGTGAAGCCGTTTCTGGCGGAGCGGGTACTCGAGGCGCTGGCCCGCGTGCCGCTCGAGGCATGCACCGTTCGCGAGGTGAAGGGCTACGGCCGACAGAAGAGCTACCTCGACGCCTACGGTGACAGCGACTACGCGCTGGCCTTCCTGCCGAAGGTGGAGATCCAACTCTGGGTGGACGACGACCGCGTCGATGACGTGGTCCGGGCGATCACGTCGGCCGCGCGCACCGGCCGGATGGGCGACGGCAAGATCTTCGTGCTGCCGGCGACGGCCGTGGACGGGTAACAGTCGGGGGTACGGCCCGGTGTCCCCTCTCTTGCAGGAGTTCATACCACTGCTACGTTCTACCCCACGCGGCGGCGAATGGAATCGCGACTGGCATCACCATGCCTTCTGCTGCTCCCGCTCGCTGAGGCGGCGTCCGTTCC
>CAIKWU010000376.1 GCA_903831155.1 uncultured Planctomycetaceae bacterium
CTGCCCGATTCGTTCGCCTTGTCTGCCGCCTCACCTGCCTCGCGATCGTCACCCTCCCGGGCCTGGTCGCCTCGCCACTGGCGCGGGCCCAGACCACCTCGCTAAACGCCACGCTGTCCTCGACGCCCTTGGACAACACAGCGTCGCTTGCGACCAGTAGCGGCCTCACGCTCAACCTGAGTCTCGGCATTGACTACCTGATCGTCGGCGGCGGCGGTGGAGGCGGCTCCCTCTGGGGTGGCGGCGGCGGCGCCGGCGCCGTTCGGTCCAACGTCGGCGGCACCGCCCTGCCGCAGGCTGCCGGCAGTTACGGCGTGACGATTGGCGCTGGCGGTACCGGCGCAACTACCCAAACCACTCGTGGAGGGAACGGCGCAAGCTCCGTCATCTTTGGCCTGTCTGCAAGCGGGGGGGGCGGTGGTGGATCCTACAACGGCAGCACCACACCCCGTGAGAATGTCGGTGGGAGCGGCGCCTCCGGCGGCGGGAGTGCCCCCGACGATAATGCGAACGCATCCGTTGCAGGTGGAACTGGCACCGCTGGAAACAACGGCGGCAGTGGGTTCTATCTCTCTCCGGCACCGGCTCCCGATTACAACCGATTTCGAGGTGGCGGCGGTGGCGGCGCCGGCGCTGTCGGAACGTCAGGCGGCAGCACGACCATCGGAAACGGCGGGAGCGGGATCACGTCGGCGATCACGGGCGTGACCGGCACATACGCCGCCGGTGGCGGCGGCGGTAACGAAGGCGCGTCAGCTGCTTCCGGCGGCTCGGGTATCGGCGGCAACGGCGGGTTTGGAAGAACCAGCACCGTCGATACGAAAGGTGGAAACGGCGCGGCTGGCACTGGAAGTGGCGGCGGCGGCAGCGGCTATCTCAGCGGAGGAGTTGTCAGCGGGGGAACCGGCGGCTCGGGCGTCGTGATCGTCCGCTACCGGAGTGCGACCGACGTCTCCAGCGGCGGCGACGCCTCCGGGACCTACTCTGACGGAAGCAACACCTGGTACTTCGAGCGGTTCACAAACAGCGGCACGCTCGCCCTCACGTATAGCGCCGCCAACCTGTTGGCCACCCAGAGCGGCGCGATCTCAGGCGTTGGGCGGCTGACGTACGACAGCCCCGGCACACTCGCGCTCACGGCGTCCAACTCGTATTCGGGCGGCACGACCATCTCGGCCGGCACGCTTCAGATCGGTGCCAGCGGGACGGCGGGCACGCTGGGCTCGGGCGCCGTGACCAACAACGCGACGCTGGCCTTCAACCGCAGCAACGCCCTGACCGTCAGCAACAACATCTCCGGCTCCGGTGCCCTCCGGCAAGACGGCCTGGGCACGACAACCCTGTCGGGAACGAACACCTACAGCGGCGCGACGACCATCTCGGCCGGCACCCTGCAGGTCGGCGCCAGCGGCACGGTGGGCACACTGGGCGGCGGCAACGTCATCAACAATGCGACGCTGCGTATCGACCGCAGCGACACGATCATCTTCAGCAACAACATTTCCGGCTCCGGCGGGCTCGTGCACGTCGGAGGGGTTGGCAATCAGGGCACGACGATTTTGCTCGGCACAAACACCTATTCGGGCGGGACGACGATCTCGACCGGCGCCGTGCAGATCGGCGCCGACGGTGCGGCTGGCACGCTCGGAAGCGGCGATGTGAACATGGTCAACTCCAACACCTTTCTGGTCTTCAGGCGGACCGGTTCGCTGAGCGTCGGCGGCAACATCTCCGGATCCGGCCAGTTGCAGCAGTTCGGCACGGGCACCGTCACGCTCTCGGGATCCAACGCCTACTCCGGCGGCACGAGGATCAACGCCGGCGTGCTCGCCCTCGGCTCTGGTAATGCGATCGGCTCGAGCGGCGTGATCTCGTTCACGGGCGGCACGCTCCAGTATTCGACGGCCAACATGACCGACTACTCGGGCCGGTTCTCGACCGCCGCGAGCCAGCAGTATTCGATCGATACGAACGACCAGAACGTGTCGCTCGGCTCGGCCCTCACGAGCAGCGGCGGCTCGCTCACGAAGACCGGCGCGGGCACGCTCACGCTGGGCGGCGCGAACACCTACGGCGGCGGCACCGTCGTCTCCGCCGGCCGGCTCGTGGGCACGACCAACAGCCTGCAGGGCGGGATCACGAACGACGCGGCCGTTGAGTTCTCCCAGGCCACGAACGGCACCTACGCCGGCATCATCAGCGGCACGGGCTCGCTCACGAAGAGCGATGCTGGCAAGGTCACGCTCTCGGGAGCCAACACATTCTCGGGGGCGACGACCGTGTCTGCCGGCGCGCTGGCAACGTCGGCCGCGAATCGCTTGCCCTCGGGCAACGCCGTGGCGATCGCCACGGGCGCCACGCTCGAGCTCGGCGGCAACCAGACGCTTGCGGTCGTGACGGGCTCGGGCACGCTCGACCTCGCCGTCGGCACGCTCACCGTCGGCGCGACCACGGGCGAGTTCGCTGGCTCGATCACCGGCACTGGTGATCTCGTGAAGTCGGGCGTCGGGGTGTTCACCCTCTCGGGCTCCAACACTTTCTCCGGCGACGTCACCGTCTCCGGCGGCACGCTCGTGCTCGACAACAATGCCGCGCTCAACGCGGCCAACGACGTGTCGCTTTCCTCGGGGGCCGCGCTCACGGTCAACGCGGGCCGCACGGTGCGGGTCAACTCGTTCACGCTCACGCAGGGCACGCTCTCGGGCGCAGGCTCGCTCGAGGCGCTCATAACGACGGTCAACTCGGCCACGATCGACACCCCGATCGAAGACGCTCCCGGACAGAGTTCCAACTTCGTGAAGACGGGCACCGGCACCACGACCGTCAACGCCGCCAACACGTTTACCGGCACGGTGGACGTGCAGGCCGGCACGGTGCAGCTGGGATCCGGCGGGTCGTTCTCGCCTTCGTCATCGCTGCAACTGGCGTCGGGCGCGACCCTCAACCTGGCCGGCCAGTCGCAGACCTTTGCATCGGTGAGCGGCTCGGCCGGCACGATCGCGCTGGGCACGGGCTCGCTGAGCGTGAACGCGGCCGCCGCGAACACGTTCGGCGGTGAGATCACGGGCTCCGGCGGCCTCACGAAGCAGGGCGCCGGCAACCTGATCCTCTCCGGGTCGAGTAGCTACTCGGGCGCCACGAGCGTGGCCGCCGGCCGGCTCTCGGTGAACGGCATCCTGGGCGACACGCCCGTCGCGGTGCTCGCCGCGGCCGAATTGGGCGGCTCAGGGAGCATCACCGGCCCGGTGAGCATCGACGGCGGAGGCACGCTCTCCCCCGGCAACAGCATCGCCTCGCTCGCCTCGGGCACGGCGTCGTTCGCCGCAGCGGCCACGTTTGCCTACGAGGTCGATTCCACCAATCCGCTCTCGCTCGGCTCCGCCGCCGACCTGCTCGTCGTCAGCGGCGACCTGAACCTCGACTCGGGCAACGCCTCGCTCCTCACGCTGGCCGATCTCGCCTCGAGCGTGCAGCCCTTCGTGGAAGACACCACGATCTTCGCGATGATCAACTACTCAGGTGCCTGGAACGGCGGTCTCTTCACCTATGGCGGAAACGTGCTCTCCGACGGTGAGCGGTTTTACGCGGGCAGCCAGATGTGGGAGATCGACTACAACCGCACGTCGGCCACAGGCCTCGACAACTTCACCGCCGACTATCTGCCGAGCAGCAGCTTCGTCACGGTCACCGCCGTCCCCGAGCCGGGCACCCTCGCCCTCATCGGCATCGGCATCGCCGGCCTGCTCGTGGCCCGCCGCCGCGGCCGAGCCTGCTGAAGCCGGCCCCACGCTGGCGCGGCCCTACGCCTCACGGCGTTGGGGGTGTACCGCGCCGTAAAAGCCGACCGGCCGTAAGGCCGCGGGCGCGCTGCGTTTGGTTACCGGGGCCATCTACCGGCGGTGAGGCCGCGGGTCATCCGCGCCAGATTGCCCGCGCGGGTATGCCCCGAATCGCCCCGTATACCCGCGCGCGGGTATACGTTTTGCCCCACCGGGTGGGGCGAATCGCCCCACCCTCCCGGCCTGAAGTGGAGCGAATCGCTCCAGCGCGCCGCGGCCGAAAACGGCCCATGAATTTTTCTACACATCGAATCACTCAGAAAATCCAGCCCAAAACCGCCGTCCACCCCGGTTTTCGCCGCCGGCGGCTGTCCGAATGGCACATGGCTTGCAGTTGAGTCGCACGCCCGCGAGGCGGCACTGGAGCCGCCCGCGGCGACCGAGCCCTCCGAGACCGCCCGTCACCATGTCACGCTCTGCCCGATTCGTTCGCCTTGTCTGCCGCCTCACCTGCCTCGCGATCGTCACCCTCCCGGGCCTGGTCGCCTCGCCACTGGCGCGGGCCCAGACCACCTCGCTAAACGCCACGCTGTCCTCGACGCCCTTGGACAACACAG
>CAIKWU010000377.1 GCA_903831155.1 uncultured Planctomycetaceae bacterium
GGGGATGACCAACGCCTTCAACTTCATGGACGGCATCGACGGCATCGCCGGAATCACCGCCGTGGCGGCCGGGGCGGCCCTCGCGACCGCCGCCGGCCTGCTGGGGCTCGATGTCCTGTCGTCCGTGGCCCTGGCGTTCGCAGCCGCGTCGGCCGGCTTTCTGGCCTGCAACTGGCCGCCGGCGCGGATTTTCATGGGCGACGTCGGCAGCGCCTTCTGCGGATTCCTGATCGCCGTGCTGCCGCTGGCTGGCGGCGGCGAGTCGGCTGCTCGGCTCGTGCCGGTTGCCGCGATCACGATGTGGCCTTTCATCTTCGACACCGCGTTCACGCT
The DNA here is from genome assembly GCA_903831155.1 of uncultured Planctomycetaceae bacterium. GTDB lineage: Bacteria > Planctomycetota > Planctomycetia > Pirellulales > UBA1268 > QWPN01. Next base: position 334 of record CAIKWU010000377.1, read on the forward strand.
CTGCCGGCGGTTGTCGCGGCGAGAGAACGTGTTCCAGGCCCACCGCAGCCACCTCTACCAGCGGCTCGTGATTGCAGGCTGGTCGCACCGTGCCGTGTCGAGCCTCTACGGAGGTCTTTCGGCCATGGCGGCGGTGATCGCAGTGTCGCCTATCGCGGGCGTGTGCCCTGAGCGAACGGCCACGAACCTCGCCGCTGCCACGGTGCTCGTCGGCGCGGCGCTGCTTCTCGTCCTCGTCCATCTCGCCTCGGCCGCCTCTGCCCTACAAGCCGAAGGGCGTAGGCCCTCGGGTGCACCATGACCAGTGTCATGCATGTCCCGGGGCTCGCGGCCCCCTCGGCCCCAGCTACCCTCTACGCCCGCTTCCTCAAGCGTGGCTGCGACGTCGTGGTCGCCTCGGTGTTGCTCGTGCTCGCGCTCCCCTTGATGGCACTCGTCGCCGTCGCCGTGCGTGTCGCCCTCGGCCCGCCGGTGCTCTATCGCGATGAACGTGCCGGCGTGGGCGGCCGGCCCATCCAGGTCGCCAAGTTTCGTTCGATGTCGCAGGCCACCGATGCCTCCGGAAGGCTGCTCGCCGACGAGCATCGGCTCGGGGCGTTCGGCCGGTTTCTCCGGCGCACGAGCCTCGACGAACTCCCGCAGCTCTTCAGCGTGCTCGCAGGCGACATGAGCATGATCGGCCCACGGCCTCTGCCCCTGCGGTACGTGCCCCGTTACGACTCCCGCCAGGCAGGCCGGCTGCTCGTGCGGCCCGGGCTCACCGGATGGGCCCAGGTGAACGGCCGCAACGCCGTGGCCTGGCCCGAGCGGCTGGAATACGACGTCCGCTACGTCGAGATGCTCGGCAGGGCCACGGCTCCGCTCACCGATCTCTGGATCGCGGTGCTCACCGCGTGTCAACTCGTCTCCCAGGCGATCACCGGCCGCGGCATCTCCGCCCCCGGCGCCGCCACCATGCAGGAGTTCGCCCCATGAAGCCTTCCGTGTCCGACGCGATCTCCTCGGCGATCCGCACCGTCCTGCACGACACGGGCCGCGAGGCGAAGGCCGTGGAGCCATCCATGCTGCTCTCATCCGATCTCGGGCTCGACTCACTCGATCTCGCCCAGACGATCGTCCTGCTCGAGCGTTCGCTCGGTGTCGATCCGTTTCGCGCGGCAGCCGGCACGCGGCACGCGATCCGCACGGTGGCCGATCTGATCGCGATCTACACGGAGGCCATGAACTGATCATGACGGCACTCGACCTTTCCCGCATCAACGCAGAGCCTGCAGCCGAGCGGCTGGCCGTGGCGATCGACGAGATCGGCCGCGTTGCGGCGGACCGTGTCGCGGTGGTGGCCGACGCCGGCGGTCCGAATCGCCGGGCCGTCACCTACGCCGCGCTGGCCTCGGCCGTGGCGGCCGTCGAGGCGGAGCTCGCGCGAGCGCAGCCCGTGGGTGTGATCGTTCGGGCGCGGCGGGTCGACGCCCTGGTGGCGGTGGCGGCTGCATGCGGCCGTCAGGGAGTGCCCGTCGCGCTGCTGGCCGACGACGCCCGCGATCTTGTCGGGGACCTACGGGACTGGATCGTGATCGACGACTCGCTGGCCGTGCCGACGGGGGCGAAGTGCCGCGAGACGGTCGAGCGCGACCCGCCGCACGTCGTGGTCGCCACGTCTGGCACGAGCGGGCCTCCGAAACTTGTCCAGCGGACGTGGGACGCGGTCCTTGCCGCCGCCCGGCTGGCCGAGCAGTGGCAGGGGCTCGCATGGCTCCTGGCCTACGACGCCACTCGTTGGGCCGGGATTCAGGTGTGGGCCCAGTCGCTGCTCACGGGCGGCCGGCTCGTGGTGCCTGCGTCTCGCGACCCGGACACCGTCGCCCGGGCGGTCGCGGACGAGCAGGTGGCGATCCTGCCGGCCACCCCCACCCTCCTTCGCCGCCTGCTGACGTCGGCCGACCGTGGCCTGCTCGCGGCGGCGAAGCCCGATCGGATCACGCTCGGCGGCGAGGCGGCCGACGGCCCGCTGCTCGATCAGGCCCGCGAGGCGTTTCCTGGAGCGCGAGTCACCCACGTCTATGCCACCACCGAACTTGGCGAGGTGTTCCGGGTTTCGGACGGCAGGCCGGGGTTTCCAGCGGCCTGGATCGGCCGGGAGCTCCCCGGCGGGGTGCGGCTCTCGACGAGGCGCGACGGCGAACTGCTTGTGCAGCTCTCCCGTGATTCCGCGGAGGTGGCGACGGGCGACGTCGTCGAACGTCGCGGCGACCGCTTCGAGTTCACGGGCCGCCGGAGCGACGTGATCGTCGTCGGCGGGGCGAAGGTGTTCCCGAAGCGGGTCGAGGAGGTGCTGCGGAGCGTGCCCGGCGTGACGGAGGCGCGGGTCTACGGCCAGCCGAGCGCCATCACCGGCGAACTCGTGGCCGCGGAGATCGTGCTCGCCGATCCGCTCACCGCAGGGGCCTCTCCGGAGAGCGTGCGTGCGGCGGCCCTCGCAGCCTGCCGTGGGGCCGTCGAGTCGCACGGCGTGCCGCGGATCCTCGACATCGTGAAGCGGGTCGCGACCTCGTCGGCCGGCAAAACCCTGCGTCGCCCCGTGGGCGCCTCGTGACCTCGCCCGTCGCCATCGTGTCGGGTGGGTCGCGTGGGCTCGGCCTCGCGATCGTCGAGGCCCTTCTCGCCCGCGGTGACCGCGTCGCCACCTTCTCCCGTTCGGGATCGCCGGCGCTTGCGTCGCTCGCGGCAGCCCATGGCGAGAGGTTTCATGTCGAGCAGTGCGACGCCGCCTCGTCGCCGGCGATTCAGGGCTTCGTGAGCCGGGTCGTAGCCCGCTTCGGTGGAATCGACCATTGCATCGCCAATGCTGCGATCGCCCAGGAGGGCGTGCTGGCGACCATGCGGGACGACGAAATCGAGGCGATGCTCGCGGTGAACGTGAAGGGCTCGATCGTGCTGGTCCGCGAGTGCGTCCGGCAGATGCTGGTGGCCCCCCCGGGCGACCGGTCAGTCACGCTCGTGTCGTCGGTCGTCGCCGCCCGCGGGTCGCCGGGGCTGTCTGTCTATGCCGCCACGAAGGCAGCGGTCGAGGGGTTCGGAATAAGTCTTGCGAGGGAACTTGGGCCGCGCGGCATCCGGGTGAATACGGTCGCCCCGGGATTTCTGGAGACCGACCTCTCCGCCCCGCTCTCGCCGGAGAACCGGGACCGGATCGCCCGGCGGACGGCCTTGGGGCGGCTGGGCACCGCCGGCGACGTGGTCGAGACGGTGGCA
>CAIKWU010000378.1 GCA_903831155.1 uncultured Planctomycetaceae bacterium
CGACCGCCAGGGCCACGGCGGCGCACACGAAGGCGGCCCCGCGGCTCGAAGCGTTCGTCGCGCGGGTGGCCGAGCCGCGCAGCAGCGCGAGCGGCGGCCGCGCCCCCGCACGGCGGGCGGCCACCGCCACCGACGCCAGCGCGACGGTCAGGGCACCGGCCGCACCGAACACGAGCGCTGGCCATCCCGCGGTCGTCGCGGCGAACACCTCGGCGGATCCCGCGGCGACGTCCCGCTCCCAGGCCTGGCCGAGCCAGGCGAGCAGCAGCCGTGCCCAGAGCGGCCCGGCCGCGGTCCCCACGACCACGCCCGCCACCGCGGCGATGCCCCCGACGCCGACCAGCAGCGCGGCCAGCCGCAGCGGCGGGAAGCCGACCGCCGCGAGCGTGCCGATCGTCCGCCGCTGCGCCGTGACGAGCAGACCGAACAGCAGCCACACGAGCGTGATGCCTGCCGCCACCACGAACATCGAGAGCGCGAGAAACAGCCCGCCGAACGGGGTCGAGCCACGGGATGCCGCCAACGCCTCGTCCCGCAGCGGCACGATCCGCATGCCGGCACGGCCCGGGTCGATCTCCGTGGCGAGCCTGCCGGCGAGGTCTCCGGTGCCCGCGGCCGCGGCGGGCGCGTGCCATGCGGTCGTCGTGCCGAACCTCGAGCCCGCGATCCGGCGGGCGGTGGCCAGCGAGACGAAGGCCTTGGGCGTGGCGCCATGCTCCTTCCAGTAGCGGTCGTCCTCATCGTGGGGCGGCACTGTCCGCACCCGCGCGGCGTCGAAGGGAAAGGGGGGGTCCCAGTCGGCGATCGAATCCTCGTCGGTCACGCCCTCGACCTCCGGCACGAGCGAGCGATCGACGGCCGGGCCCCGCATCTCGGCGATGCCGGCGACGCGAAACCGCTCCGTCCGCTCCTCGACGCGGCCGTGGACGGTCTCCGGCACGAACGTCGTCACGGCGAGCAGGCCGCCGACCGCGACGGGGCTTCCCTGGGCGGCGAGATCGTCGGCCATCCAGCGGTCGATGAGCATCTCGTCGTCGCCCGGCGGGAGCAGGGTGCGGCCCTCGGCATCGACGAGCGGCCCCGACGGCAGCACGGTGGCGTCGACGCCGAGGACGGTGGAGTAGGGCACGCGGGCCCCGCCACCATCCACGGGCGTCATGGCGGTGGCGAGAAAGGCCAGCGTCGGCCGCCCCCCGACCGGCCCGAGCACGGCCTGAGCGGCGCGATCGACCTCCGGCGGGATCACGAGCCGACGGGACGAGAGCCGCATGCCGCCGTCGGGCAGGGGCTCGAGCGACAGCCCGAGATCGGCGAGCCGCGGACGCAACCGCCGCCGCAGGTCGGCGGCGATGTCATCCCCCGGAGCATCGCGGACCACGAGGATCGCGTTGGCCACGTCGCCCTCGCGCAGGATGCCCTGGGCATCGGTGAGCGACAGCACGGCGAGCGGTTCGGCGGCCAGCGAGGGCCGCAGCGAGAAGCGACCGAGCCCCCGGCCGGACAGCACCGCGGCAACCCGCAGCCGGCGGCCGACGCTCTCGCCGGTCCGGCGGCCCAGGGGGCTGTCGGCGGGCACGGCGCTTCGCATGGGCAGCCGCAGCACGACTTCGTCGCCCGCACGAACTCCGGCCGCGGCGGCGAGCGGCTCGTTCACCATGACCGTGCCGGGTTCGAGCGGCGGCGGGGGCGGCGCGAAGCCGAGCGCCGCAGGGTCGTCGCACGCCAGGAGCGTCGCCCGGGCGACGCCTCCTCGTCGGGATGCGGCGGCGACCGTGGTCGGCAGCACGAGCGCCGGCGTGCACGCCAGCCGAGGCACCGACTCGGCCGCGGCCACCTCGGCAGCCAGGTCGCGGCGGAAGAAGCCCTCCGCCACGATCGCCGCATCCACCCGCCCCAGCCGGCCGACCGCGAGGCTCCGCAGACCGTCACGAATGGCGTCGCCCACTCCGAGGGCTCCGGTCACCGTCGTGGCGACCACCGCGCAGGCCGCAGCGAGCGCCGCGAGCTGCGGCCACCACTGGCGGGCGAGGGCCCACGCGAGCGCGGGGAGCGACCGCACCGGCGGATGGCTCATGGCTCGAGCCGCCCGTCCAGCAGCCGCCGGACCTCGCCGACGCGGCTCGCGACGGCGGCGTCGTGCGTGACCACCACGAGCATCCCGCCCGACTCGACGACGAGGTCGCACAGCAGTTCGGTGACGTCGGCGGCGGTCCGCGAGTCGAGCTGCCCCGTGGGCTCGTCGGCGAGCACGAGCCGCGGCGAGAGGAGCAGGGCGCGGGCAACCGCCACCCGCTGACGCTCGCCCCCGGAGAGTTCGCCGGGGCGGTGCGATCGCCGCGGGCCGAGCCCCACGCGGTCGAGAAGCAGCGAGCCGCGGGCGACGAGATCGAGCGGCACGCGGCCGGCAGCGAGCGCCGGCACCAGCACGTTGTCGAGCGCCGTGCAGCCCTCGAGCAGGTGGTGCTCCTGAAACACGAAGCCGATCCGCCGATTGCGGAAGGCCGCCCGGGTTGCCGCGTTGCCGGCGTGGGGATCGACGCCATCGAGCGTGACCAGGCCCGACGAGGGCGGCTCCAGGCCTCCGATGATGGAAAGCAGCGTGCTCTTTCCCGAGCCGCTCGGCCCCGTGATCGCCAGACGGCCACCGGGATGAACGGCCAGCGACACGTCGCTCACGGCCAGCAGGTCGCCGTCCGCTCCCGGATACTGCTTGCTGACGCGGTCGAGAAGGAGCACGGATTGGTCAGCCGGGGCCGCGGAAGCCTTCGAGCCTGGCACGGACGTCGTCGGGGATCGGCGTCGCCTCGGGCCCGACACCCGGTCGCATCAGGCAGCGAACGGCCACCACGCGGCCGGCGGCCACGGCCCTGCCGTCGTGCGAGAAGGCGAAGCCGTAGGTCACGCTGGTGCGGCCCACGTCGCGGACCTCCACGGTCACGGTGAGTTCGTCACCAAACCGCACCGCCGAGACGTAATCGCAGGTCGCCGACACCCTCGGCCAGCTCGCATCGATGCCGTCGGAGCCCCGATCGACGACGGCCACCCCCGCCGCACGCAGGAGTTCGTGCTCGACCGACTCCATCCAGAAGAAGAACGCCGAGAAATGGGCGATGCCCGCCGCGTCCGTGTCGCGAAACTCGACGCGGCGGCGGGTCGTGAGCGGCCCCATGACAGGCGAACCGGCTGGACAGACAGACTGAACGGCCCGCCGACGTGACGGCCCAAGGGCGACGACTACTCGCCCACGTAGGGAAGCAGGGCCATGAACCGCGCCCGCTTGATCGCCCGTGTCACCGCGTGCTGGCTGGCAGCGGTGCAGCCACTCTTGCGGCGGCCGAGGATCTTCGCCTGACGGTTGACGAGTTTGCCCAGCAGTTCGAGATCCTTGTAGTCGACGTACATCGGACGCGGCCTTGCGCCATCGATGAAGATCGGATCGCGCCGCTTGACCTTGGCGCGAGGCTTGGCCTTCTTGCGGGCGGTCTTGGCGGCTTTCTGACGGGGTCCGGCGAAACTCATTCGGGCGTACTCGAAGCGACGAGGAAGGAACTCTGGAGGAGAAACGAAACAACGTTCGCGGGCAAACGGCCCGCTACTCTAACATGATCACGGGAGCCGGGGCATGGCCCCCGGCTCCCGTGAAACATTTTTTGGTCGTTGGAGCGGCGGACGTTGCCGCCTCTCTCCGCAAACTAGTAGCGATCGCCGCCGTAGCCGCCGCGGCCACCGCCGCCGCCGCCACCGTAGCCACCGCCGCCACCACCACCGTAGCCGCGGCCACCGCCGCCGCCGCCACCGTAACCGCCGCCGCCGCCACCGCCGTAGCCACGGCCACCGCCGCCGCCACCGCCGCCCGGACGGGGCGTCCGCTCACGAGCCTCGTTGACCGTCAGCGGCCGGCCATTGATCTCCTGCCCATTCAGGGCCGAGATCGCCGCCTGCAACCCCTCGTCCGTCTCCATCTCGACGAAACCGAAGCCGCGGGAGCGGCCTGTCTCGCGATCGGAGATCACCTCAGCGCTCCGCACGGCGCCGTGGGGGGCGAACATCGCCTCGAGATCAGCGGACGTGGTGGACCAAGGGAGGTTCCCCACGTAAATCTTCCGAGCCATAAAAACTCAACCTCAGTGAATCGGGAACTGGATCACGAACCCATCGACTCAATCGACCTTCGCCGAAGCACAAACCGCAGTTCCCGGACGGAGAAGAGTGCGGACGAGAGTCAGTCGAACCTCAAAGTTGTATCACGCGCCCCCCCCGTCTACAACACCGCCCCGCTGGCCGTCGCCGGGGAGGGGTTTCAGCGGGGCGGGGCGGGGGCGGCCGCCACGGCCATCGGCCGCCACTCGCCGCACCAGTCACGGCCGTCCGTGTGGGGCCAGACGCCCACGAGGGCCAGTTTGTCGTCCCGGACCTCGGGCACGGCGGGAGGCATACGACGGCACTGCCCCCAGCCGGTGCCGTCCCCGACCGTCCGCTCCGGCCGCCAGAAGCAGCAGGTCCGGCAGGTCTCGGCTCGCGGATCAGGGAGTTCGTCGCCCGGCATGCCGCTCACTATACGCGTCCCCGGCCCCCGCCGTCGTCACGCCGCCCTGACGAAGGGTCCGGCGATGTCGGCCGCCGGTCCCGACCGGAGCGAGGCGATCCAGGACGCGGCCGGCACGGCACGGCGGAGTTCCCGACGAATCCTCTCGAGTGTCGCCGGGTCGCACCGGCTCGTCACGTCGTGCCGGTCGATCTCGATGCCGCGGGGCATGCGGTCCCGGCCCCCCGCCGTGTAGGGCATGCCACAGTCCCGTGCGCGGTCCATGCGCCGCGGCCAGCGGCCGAGCCAGACCTGCAGCGGCGCGAGCGTCGCATCGGGTTCCGCCACGAGCTCGGCGAGACTGACGATGTAGCACGGCAGCCTCCGGCCATGGCTCGACACCACCGACACCAGCGACTCCGTGGCGGCGTGAACCCAGGCGATCGCGTCGGAGAGCGGGTTGCCGAGCTGCACCCACGACACGACCACGTGGAGCGGATCGCGGAGCACCGCCACGAGGGGCGTGCCGGGGGCCCGCCGCACCACGTCGGCGAGGCACACCAAGTACTCCGGAGTCTTGTCGAGGAGCGGCGAGGTGCGGTCCGGAAGAACGGCCGCAGAGTCGCGGAGCAGCCGGTAGCCATCCTCGAACGTCGCGCAGCCCCGGTAGCGATCGAGGAAATCCGCCGCGGGCCGCCAGGCATCGATGAGATTGCGGCAATGCGGCTCGGGAATGCCGCGGGCCGGGCTCGGTTCGAGGAGCATGCCTCCCTCGAACCCGCTCTGCATGTCGGTGGTCTGCACCAGCAGATCCTTGAGGAGCGTGGTGCCCCCCTTGGCGTAGCCGGTGACGATGCACCCGAGCACGCTGCGGTCGATCGGCGAATGGCTGGCCACGGACATCCTCGCATTGCCGACGGCCGAGCCTGTGGGCACCGGTCGCGTTGCCTCCGTATCGTGCCCCCGCGGGGCGCGAGTTCAGAAAAATCGCCGGGCGGAGTTGCTGGCGATGCCCGCCGAAGGTCGAGCCCTGGCCGCGATGGAAGACAGGGCAGGCTGGAGAGCGGCGGTGGCAGCCTGCGAAAACCCGCGGCCGAGCGCGGCCGAGTTGGTGCGATCGGCCGCCAACATCCGCCGCGGCGGATGCCGAAACTACCGGCAATCACCCCACGTTTCCGCGCACCCCGCATGAAGCCAACCCGGCTCTTCACGATCCCGTTCGCGGCCATGGCCCTGGCAGTCACCATGGGCCGCGCCGCCGTGCGTGCCGACGACGCCCCGCTGGTCCAGCCCGTCGCCTTTCTCAAGGCGACGGAGTTCGACGAGCCCGCGCCGGCGCCCACCCAGGGCGATGACAACATCGTCTACCGGCTCGTGCACCGGCTCATTCCCGAGGGCGATCGTGGCAGGCCGCCGGCCTGCGACATCGCCAGTCCGGGGCCCGACACCGCGAACTATCCGAACAGCCCGCTCACGCTCCCGAAGGGCCGTTCCTACATCGAGACCGTGCCCGGCACGTTCTCGCTCGCCGGCTCCGACGGCACCCCCGGCACCTGGTCGTGGCCGTTCATGATGCGGACCGGCCTCACCGACTCCTGCGAACTGCGGCTCATCAGCCAGGGCCCCACGGTCGTCGGGCCCACAGCCACCAGCCCGGCCATCGACGGCTTCGCGCCGCTGGTCTTCGATCTCAAGATCCACCTCTGGGGCGACGCGGATCAGCTCTACGTGCCGATCGTGGGCGTCGAGGTGTTCGTGCTCACCGGGGCCGCTTCGAAGCCCTTCCAGGTGGGCACGGAGCCCGGCATCGAACTTCTGTTCGATCACCGGCTGCCGGGAGACTGGGTGATCGAGTGGAACGTCGGGGTGTTCGGCTCTGGCGGAAACGGCATTCCCGACATCCTCAGCCTGCCCGACCTCGGAGCCCAGTGGGCGGTGCAGAAGCAGCTCACGGACACAGTCGCCGTGTTCTATCACGGCTTCTACAACGCCGCCGGGATTCCCTACTTCCCGTCGGACCTCGTGAGCGGCCTCGGCGTGCAGTGGAATGCCTCGCAGCGGCTCGCCGTCTACACCACCTACAACTGGTCGCTCGATGGCGTGGGCAGCCCGTCCGGCGGATTCACCGGGTTCGCCTACGCCTACTGACCGCGGGCCTCACCGCGCGGGGCGGTTGCGGCCGCGATGGGCCCGCTCCTGCCAGCGGAGCACCCGGATCGTGGCGAGGGTCGCCACCGCGATCTGCGCGGCGAGTGCGGCGAGCGGAATCCAGAGGGCCGGATCGTAGTCGCCCAGGTTCTGCCAGAACGTCGGCACCCCATCCCCCTCGCTGCGGCAGCCCCGATGGGCCCAGTAGAGCGGCGAGAAGAGCATCGCGATCACCTTGAGCACGCCCCCCTTGATCGGCAGGATGGTGGCTCCCAGCAGGATCTGGGGCGTGATCAGCAGCGGCACCGCGAGCACGCCCTTGTCGGTCGAGCGGACGCAGGCCGAGACGAGCAGGCCGATCGACGCGCAGGCGACCGCCGCGAGCCAGTTGCAGATTCCCGAGACGAGCGGTCCCCGGCGATAGATCTCGGCGGGCCCCTCGCCGCCGAGCGTCTCGCGGATCATGAAGCCCAGTTCGACGGTGGTCTCGAAGATCGCGACCTGCAACGCCAGCACGACGGCGAGTGCCGCGACCTTCGCCACCACGTAGGCGGCGAACCTCAGGCCGTGCCGCCGCTCGAGGTCGAGCATCGGCCGCTCCTTGACGATCTCCCGGAAGCCGGTCACGAACCCCAGGATCACCATGCAGATGCTCATCAGCGAGAGCATCTTGAAGGTGCCGCCGGGGTCGACGATCTCCCGGACGGGGGCGACGGCGACTGTGTCGGTCAGCGCATCGCGGACGAGCCGGGCGGTGGACGGCTCCCGGAGGTGCGCGAGCAGTTTCGGCTGGCTGTCGAGAAACACGCGGATCTGGCCGGGAATGCTGGCGTCCTGCTCGGACACCGAGTCGGTGACGATCGCCTCAGACACCTCTCCCCATACGTCCGCCAGCACATCCTTCTCGCCCGGGTCGAGAAGCCGGGTCAGCATGAGCGGATTGCGGAACTTCGTGGCGGAAAACCCGGCGAGCACGACCACGGCGAGCGCCAACGGCAGGAGCATGCCCATGCCCAGGCCCACGCGGTCGCGAACATCCGTCTCGAGATCCCGGCGGAAAAAGGTGACGAACTGGCGAACGAAGCCGGGAATGGAAACCGCCGCGAGCGAGGCCGGCTTCTCGGCCGGTGCAGCGGCGGATGTTCCAGCGGCAACTCCGGCCTTCGCCGCCAGCCTGTCTTCCACGACCCGCTCGCGCCAGCGGGCCGACCAGAAGCCACGCGGGCTGTCCTCGATGGCCACGTAGACATCGGCGAGCCGATTCACCCCGAAGTGGCCGAGCGCCTCGACGCGGGAACCGAACCACACCACCTCGCCGTGACCGAGGATCAGGAGCTTGCCGGCCTGATCGACGTTGTCGAGATGGTGCGTGACGGCGATCACGGTCGTGCCTGCCCGCGCCCGGCCGGAGAGCAGCGTCATGATCCGGGCCTCGGTGGCGGGATCGAGGCTGGAGGTCGCCTCGTCGAGCACGAGCAGGCCTGGGGCGGCGAGCATCTCCGCCGCCAGGCTGGCCCGCTTCATCTCGCCTCCGGAGAGGGTGCCGATCGGCGCATGCCGCACCGGGCCGAGCCCCACGTCGGCGACGACGCGGCCGATCGCAGCCTGGCGCTCCGCGAGGGTCGCCTGCGCGGGAAGCCTGACCTCCGAGGCGTAGTGGAGCGCCCGCTCGACCGGCAGGGCTTCCGGATTGATGTCCCGCTGGGGCACGTAGCCGATCGAGCCACGGAGCGTGTCGGCGTCGCGGAACACGTCGTGCCCGCCGACGAGCAGGCTGCCGGCGGAAATCGGCCGGTCTCCCAGGATCGCGCGGACGAGCGTCGTCTTGCCCGCCCCGCTGGGGCCGAGCACGCAGACGAACTGGCCCGGCTCGATCCGGAAGTTCACGTCGTCGAGGAGTGTTCTCCGCCCGGCGCTGCCGCCGCCATCCGGCAGCGCGACGGTCATGCCCTCGGCGACCACCGAGAGTCCGGTCTGTGCCATGCGTGTCATGCGGATCCCTATCCCTGGGTCAATGGCCGGCGGGTGCGGGCCTCGTCGTCGCCAGCGGGGCGGAGTGTAGGGCATCGGGCGAACGTCGGCCAGAAATGCCCCCGGGCTTTCATGGCGTGTCGGCCTCCGGGCAAGATACCGCCACCGCGACACGATCCCCCGCGTGCCGGTCCAGGACTCGACTCATGGCGGAGCGACGCAACGACCTCGACGCCCTCCGCGGCTTCGCCATGCTGCTGGGGATCGCGCTTCATGCGTCGTTGAGTTTCTTTCCCGTTCCCTGGCCCGTGCACGACACGCGACGCAGCGACCTGCTGCCGCTCTTCTTCGTGGCCGTGCACGGCTTTCGGATGCCGCTCTTCTTCCTGCTCAGCGGCTACTTCACCATGCTCGTCCACCGCCGCCGCGGTCTGAAGAGCCTGCTCGAGCAGCGGCTCACGCGGATCTTTCTGCCGCTCGTGATCGCCTGGGCGACGATCATGCCGCTCGATACGGCGCTCAAGGGATTCGCACATCGGACAATCCTCCCGGAACCGGCCGTCGCGGAGATCCTCTGCGGCGATGAGGCCGCCGTCCGCCGCAGGCTCGCCGAGCCGGGAGCGATCGCACGGAAAGACGCCTCCTACGCCGCCACGCCGCTCGCCTGGGCCACGATGCATGGCGATCCGGCGATCGTGGCGGCGGTGCTCGATGCCGGCGCCGACGCGAACGAGCGGGACCGGAGCGGGAACTCAGCCCTCCATGTGGCTGCCTTCTTTGGCCACGATGCGGCCGGTCGCGTGCTCCTGGAGCGGGGAGCGGATCCGCTCGCCCGGAACGTCGTCGGTCGGCTGCCGGCGGCGATCATGGCGCTCCCCGCCGACGCCGCCGCCGAGTTCGCGCCTCTCCTCGGCCTCCACGCGATCGGCGTGGACGACGTCCTGCGGGGCCGCGAGCGGCTCCGCTTGCTCCTCCCCGCGGAGCCGAACCCTGAAGGCACGGCGGGCGGGCCGCTCGACAGGCTGACGCTCGCCTGGACGCGACTGCTGTCGTCGGACTCTCTGCGGCTGCGGTTCGGCTCGAGGTCGCTGCACCTGATCGAGACCAACGTCTTCGACCACCTCTGGTTCCTCTGGTTCCTCTGCTGGCTCGCCGTCATGTTCGCGCTGCTCGCGGCGACAGGAACCCTGCCGTCGGGCCGCGGACGCTGGTGGCTGATGGCGGCGTCATGCCTGCCGCAGGCGGTGATGGGGATGTCGCTGGCGGGGTTCTACGGGCCCGACACCTCCCTGGGCCTGCTGCCACAGCCGCACGTGCTCGCGTTTTACGCCTGCTTCTACTTCTTCGGCGTCGCCACGTTCGCGGCGGAGGGGCTCGACACGCGTCTGGGCCGTTCCTGGAAGTTTCTGCTGCCGGCCGCCGCGCTGCTCCTCGCGGCCGGCATCGTGACGATGAACGACCGCACCCTCGCCACCGTGCTCCAGCCCGCCTACGCCTGGACGATGTCGCTGGGCCTGATCGGCCTCTTTCACCGCTGCTTTGCGAAGCCGAACCCGGCGGTGACGTGGCTGGCCGATGCGTCGTACTGGATGTATCTCGTCCATGTGCCGCTCGTCATCGTGGCCCAGATGCTCGTCCGGCAGTGGCCGCTGCCCGCGGGCCTGAAGTTTTTCGTGATCCTGGCGCTGGTGACGCCGCTGCTGCTCGCCAGCTACCGCTGGTGCGTCCGCTTCACGCCGATCGGCAGCCTGCTCAACGGGCCGCGCGATCGCCGAGCGAATAGTTGACGGTCCGCGTCCAGCGTGGTGCGCCCGAGGCCTGACGGCCTTCGGCTTCTACGAAACCTGTCCAAGCCCAACGCCGTAAGGCGTGGGACGAACCGCCACCGGACGCCGCCACCAGCCCTGCCTCACTCGTGCCCGGCATCAGTATCGGTGGTCGTCGGGATCGTAGTCGGGGGACGGCACGACGTTCCCCTCGGAATCGGCCGCGTACTTGAACCGCTGGTCCACGAGCCGCCTGAGCAACCGCGACCGCACGAGCGTCGAATAGAACTTCTTGAACGAGTCTCCTTTGGCATCCAGCGGCTTCTCGGAGGCGAACGTGAACATCGGCAGCAGCATCTCGTCGTGGATCGTCTCGTTGTGCCAGACGTTCTGCGGCGGCTTGAACGGGTTTCGCGGATTGGCGGCGGAGTTGTCGTAAGAAACCTCCGCGTCAAACCGCGTGCCGGCCGGAAACCGGCGGGGCTCTTTCAGCTGGTACGGCGACTGCCAGTTGTAGTCCCACTGGGGCACCCGCAGGAGCAGGAGCGGCTGCTTCTCGCCCGGCAGGGTGGCCCTGATCTCGACCCACCGGGCCAGTTGGTGCGCGTGGGGCACCACGCCCACGAAATCGGCATCCTGGGGAAGCGTGTAGCTGCCGCGAACGCGGAAGTCGGTGACGCCCGGCGGCACCACCGCAAAATCACCGCTGAGGTAGATCATGTTCGTCACCTTGGGCGGCGGCTGCTTGGCCAACCAGATCCCGACGCGGCTCGAGTCGGTCTCGAGCTTGCCGGTGCGGACATAGTGCACCTGCACCGAGATGTCGCAGCCGGCCGGAATCACCACCGCCGCATCGCCGGGAGCGGCCGTCGCCCGCACCCCCGGCACGAAACCGGCCACGAATGCGGCCCGCGGCTGGCCGTCATCGCGAACGGGCGGCACCCGAAACCCGATGCCGTGGGAATCCTGAAAGCCGCCGGCCCGGTCGTCGGGATGGCTGAAGCCGTCGCGGCCGCCATGCTCCCGCACGGCCTCCTCGGCCGTCGCCCGCGGCAGGTGGCCAAGCAGCGCGTGGTGCACGACCTTGCGATTGCCGGGCAGAAACTGGATCGCGCGGAGCCGCAGGTCCTCGTCGCGGTTCAGTGGAAACATGATGTTGCGGTAGACGTCGTTGCCGTGGGAGCCGAGCTGCGTCGGCTCCGCCTGCTCGAGCACGATGTCAGGAGGACCAAGATCCTCCTGGAAGGCCGAGTAGTCCGGCAGCGGCGGGAGCGCGGGGGCCTCGGCAGGATCGCCCTCCGGCTTGCCGGCGGCCACCCACTGCCTCAGCATCGCCAGCTCCGCGGCGGTCGGGGGCTTCGTCCACGTGTAGTCGAGATCACTTTCGATCTGGGCCGGCGGCATCCGCCGGGCTTCGATTTCCTCGATGCCCAGCTCCACCCAGTCGACGGCGTCGTCGTACGTGAGCAACTCGAACGGCCCTGCCTGGCCCGGACTGTGGCACTTCTGGCACTGGGCATGAAGGAAGGGGAGGACGTTCCGAAAGAACGTCGGTGTGGCTGGGGCGACCGCCGCCGAGGCCGCAGGTCGCTCCGGCCGATCGAGCGGGCAGCCCGCTGCCTCGGTCCGCGGCTGGCGGATCTCGCGGCCGGCCACGAGGTCCTCGATCGCGCTCGCGAGTTCCGGCTTGGCGTCGCCGGGCGTCATCACGCCGCGGAGCTTGTAGCGGTCGTCGATCCGGCCGGCGTAGCGGACCTGGCGGTCGCGATCCACGAGCACCACCTCCGGCGTGACCGTCGCGTCGAGGGCCTCGGCCAGCGCGAAGGCGGTGTCGAGATGAATCGGAAACGTGATCCCAAACTTCGTCCGGTAGGCCTCGACGTCCCCGGGCTCGTCGGCTTCGCAGACCACGCCCACGACACGGATGCCATCGCCCGCGAAGCGGGTCGCCAGATCGCCGAGGACGGGTGCATAGTCCTGGGCCATCGGGCAGGCGGGGTGCAGGAACGCGAAGCAGACGGCGCGACCGTCGCCGAGGAGTTCCTCGAAGGCGTGGACGGTTCCGTCGAGGCCCGTCAGCCGCAGCTTCTCCTGCGGCACGACCACGGCCGGCGGCGACAGGCCCGCCACCTCCTCGGCCGCCGCAGGCGCGATCGCGAGCGGGATCCACGCGATCGCCAGGATCACATGCCCGAGTAGGCCACCACGGCAGCCGTCCAAGCCCAACGCCGTGAGGCGTGGGGCGAACCACCACCACACGCCGCGTCCAGCGTGGTTCGCCCGCGGCCTCACGGCCGGTCGGCTCTCACTCGCTCTGCCCTCGATCGCAACATTCATGAGTGCGCCATATCTAGAGGCACTTCAAAAATTCGAGCACGGCCAGCCGCTGTTCTTCCGTGAGGTCGTCGCCGAAGGTGTGGCCGGTGTTGAGCATGCCCGTGTAGAGCTCCGGCTTCGTCGGGTCGACCTTCGCGTGCTCGACCGCGGCGAGCGCCTGCCGGAGGGCCTCCCACTCCGCCGGCGACCGCCAGTCGGGATCGAAG
>CAIKWU010000379.1 GCA_903831155.1 uncultured Planctomycetaceae bacterium
CGTGCCCCGGGAGCAGGCGTATGCCGACAAGCGCAGCCAGGATGGCGAAGCGCCGTCGGCATCCGAGTGAGCGGCGGGCACGATGCCCGCCGCGAACGTCCGGCGACGGGGCACGGGCAGCCCCGAGCCCACCATGGTCTCCACCCGTTCGGCGTCAGACGACGATGTCGTTGCGGATCGCCGTGACACGACGGGCGACGTCGCGCATGTCGTCGACGCCGACCCCCACCTCCTTCAACGTGTCGAGGAGGTGCTGCAGGAAGCGGTGAAAGTGCATCACGGTGATGCCGCGGCCCGCGTGAACTTCCTTCAGCCGGCGGCCGCTGTCATGGTGAGGGCCGTCGAGGGCCGCTCCGAAGAACTCCTCCTGCATGCGGAGGAGCTTCTCCATCGAGGTGCGGATGAAGAACGGCTTCAGCTCGGGGTCGGCGAGAACCTTGCCGTAGAAGGCGACGAGGAGCCTCTTGACGCCCGGCTCGCCGCCGAGTCGCTGGTAGAGCGTCGGCGTCGGTTCCATCACGATGCCCACCTGATCGCGGTCGTCCGCGGCGGGGAGCCGCCCCGGGCCGCCATCATCAGAGGATGCCGCCGTGGGTTCGCCACGGGGTCATGTGCGACGGTTGGTCGAGGAACCAGATCCGCTCCCACTCGTCGGTGATCGCCCGGAGGTCTTCCGACGTGTAGATCAGTTCCTGCGCGCGACGGACCGGGTCGCCTGAATACATCGGGATGAGGCAGCCCGTGTTCGTCGCCAGCAGCGCCGCGGCACACACCAGCCAGACAGCCTTCCTCATCGCATGGTCCTCCTGACCCTCGCGTGCATCATCCGTGGTTCGGCTCGCATGACGGTTCGACCGAGGGTTCTGCTCGTCCAGGACGGCGGATGTACCCGATCGATTCCGACGGTGCGAGAGTGACTCCAGGGGCTTCGCCGGCCACGGAGTGGTCCGGCTTACCCGCCTTCCCCAGTCTTCGCCTCTCCGTGGCTCGGCTGGTTCGGCTCATCTTCGAGCGGTGCCTGGGGAACGGCTGGCGTGGGCGGTTCCTCCGCCTTTCGCCGATCCATCTCCCTGACCCGCGCCTCCATTTCCTTGCCTGGCTTGAACGTGACCACGCTCTTGGCCTGGACCGGAACCCGCTCTCCCGTCCGGGGATTGCGGGCGACCCGGGCCTCGCGGCGTTTGATCTGGAAGACCCCGAAGTTTCTCAGCTCGATCCGCCCCTCCTGCACGAGCGTTTCGATCAGGGCATCGAACGTTCGTTGGACCAGTTCCTTGGTCCGGAGTTGGGGAAGGTCGAGCTGCTCGGCGATCGTCCGGACGATGTCTTTCTTGGTCACGGCTCCGGCGCTCCGACCGCGACGCCGGCCGCTCCGCCGGGTGGCGGGAGAAGCCGAACTCGGGGAGGAAAGTCGTCGCAAGCCTATGGCTGACAAGCACTAATGTCAACCGGCGGCCACGGTGGCACGCCGGCACACGAGTCCTCGTTCCCTCATGGTATCGGCCGCACGACCGGCAAACTTGACATAACCGGAATCGGCGAACGGCCCGGCTCCTCCACGTGGGAAGGCGGACGAAGCGAGGCGGGCTGCGGCGACGGGGCAGCCTTGGGACACCCCGGAAACCCACTACACTCGATCCCGATCGTGTCAGCTCCGGGCGGCTTTGGTTTTCCGCCGGGTGCCCTCCCTTCCGCCTCGTCGGCCGCCATCATGTCGCCTTCCCACGGGCCAGCAACGCCCTCCGACCTCTCGGTGGCTCTCGGGCGGCTTCGCCTGCCCAATCCGATCCTCGTGGCCTCGGGAACGTTCGGCTACGGCCGCGAGATGACGGGGCTCGTCGACGTGTCGCGGCTCGGTGGTGTGGTTCCCAAGACGATCACGCCGCTCCCCCGCCAGGGCAACCCTCCGTGGCGGACGGTGGAGACGGCGGCGGGGCTGCTCAACTCGATCGGCCTCGATAACGACGGGGTCGAGGCATTTCTCGCCAGGCAGCTGCCCTGGCTGCTCGCCTGCGGGGCGCCGGTGATCGTGAGCATCGCCGGGGCGACGATCGAGGAGTTCGTGGGCCTGGCCCGCCGGCTCGACGCCGTGTCGGGGATCGCCGCGCTCGAGCTCAACGTGTCGTGCCCGAACGTCAGCCACGGCGTCGACATGGGCAGTGATCCCGAACTCTGCCGGCGGGTCGTGGCCGGCGTGCGGGAAGCGACCTCGCTGCCGGTGCTCGCGAAGCTCACCCCGAACGTCGCCGACATCGCCTCGATCGCGCGTGCCGCAGGGGATGGTGGCGCCGACGCGGTCACCGTGATCAACACCTGCCAGGGAATGGCCGTCGATTGGCGGCGGCAACGGCCCCTCCTCGGCAACGTGATCGGGGGCCTCAGCGGCCCGGCGATCAAGCCGATCGCCCTTCGGTGCGTGCACCAGATCCGCCGGGCCGTCGACATCCCGATCGTGGGCGTGGGCGGCATCATGACGATCGACGACGTGATGGAGTTCCTCGTCACCGGCGCGTCGGCCGTGCAGATCGGCACCGCGAGCTTCGCCGAGCCGATCGTGTCGGCCCGGCTGCTCGACGAACTCCCGGCGGCAGTCGCGTCGCTCGGCGC
The DNA here is from genome assembly GCA_903831155.1 of uncultured Planctomycetaceae bacterium. GTDB lineage: Bacteria > Planctomycetota > Planctomycetia > Pirellulales > UBA1268 > QWPN01. Next base: position 2,608 of record CAIKWU010000379.1, read on the forward strand.
CTCGGGCGTTCGCGAGATCGTCGGCAGCCTGCGACTTCCCGCCCCCACCTCCTGCCCACCTGCGAGCCCAGCGCATGCCCCCTGACGCCCCGCCGCGCACCTCCCGCGCCCTCTCCGGCATCCAGCCCACGGGCCGGTTCCATTGGGGCAACTACTTCGGAGCGATCCGGCAGTACATCGACCTGCAGCCCGGCGCCCACCAGGCTGCCGACGAGGCCTACTACTTCATCGCCGACCTGCATGCGCTCACGACCGTCCGCGATCCGGCGCGGCTGCGTTCCCTCGTGCACGCGGCGGCGGTGGATCTGCTCGCGCTCGGGCTCGATCCGGAGCGGGCCGTCCTCTTCGTGCAGTCGGACGTGCCCGAGGTGGCAGAGCTCACGTGGCTGCTGATGACCGTGACGCCCATGGGCCTCCTCGAGCGGTGCCACGCCTACAAGGACAAGAAGAATCGCGGCCTGCCCGCCGACGCCGGCCTGTTCACCTACCCCGTGCTGATGGCCGCCGACATCCTCGCCTACGACGCCACGATCGTGCCCGTGGGCGAGGATCAGGTGCAGCACATCGAGGTCTGCCGCGACCTGGCCGGGACCTTCAACCACCTCTACGGCGACGTCTTCACGCTTCCCAACCCGCGGCTCGTGGAGGGGGGCGCGAAGGTGCCCGGCACCGACGGCCAGAAGATGAGCAAGAGCTACGAGAACACGATCGAGGTCTTCGAGGACCCCGCCGCCCAGAAGAAGAAGATCATGCGGATCACCACCGACTCCAGGCCCATGGAGCAGCCGAAGGATCCCGAGGGGGACCACCTCTTCGAGCTCTTCGCCCTGATGGCCCCGGAAGGCGACCGGCTGCGGATGGCCGACCTCTACCGTCGCGGCGGCTTCGGCTACGGCGAGGTGAAGAAGGCGCTCGTCGAGGCGGCGGCGGCCTACTTCGCCGACGCGCGCGGCCGCCGGGCCGAGCTGGAGGCCGATCCTGGCCGCGTCGAGGCGATTCTCGCGGCGGGTGCCGCCAGGGCGCGGGCCAGGGCGGGCGACGTCCTCGCCCGGGCGCGACGGGCGTGCGGGCTCTCGCGGGGCGAGGCGGCCACCGGAAAGGGGCGGCGGCCATGACCGTGCTCGGGATCGGCACCGACATCACCGAGGTGCTGCGGATCGCCCAGATGATCGAGCGGCACGGAGAGTTCTTCATCGGCCGCGTCTACACGCCCGTGGAGATCGACTACTGCAGGTCGCGGAAGATGGCCACACAGCACTTCGCCGGCCGCTGGGCGGCCAAGGAGGCGGTGCTCAAGGCCCTCGGCACGGGCTGGCGGCGGGGCATCAGCTGGCGCGACATCGAGGTCACCAACGGTGCGAGCGGCCGGCCGCAGGCCGTGCTCCGGGGCGGGGCGGGCGAGATGGCGGAGAAGATGGGAATCCGCTGCATCCTCGTGAGCATCTCGCACTGCCGGTCGCACGCGACCGCCTATGCGGTCGCGCTCGACGAGACGCCGCCGACCTTCGCGTCGGAGATGCCCTGGGTGTGAGGGGTGCGCGCACGCGCCGCCGGGGATGGCAGCTGTCTCCTCGCAGGAGCATTTCGCTCGACGCGGGTTGACGCTGCGAAGTCCGCAGAGCGAAATGCTCGATGCTCGTCGAGCAGCCGCCAGTCCCCGGCTTCCCCTCGTTGGGACGGAGCCCCGGTCTCACTCGCGATTACGTCGCCGATGGTCCGTCAGGCCTCGAACTTCTGGAGCTCGGCCACGCCGCCCTCCATCGTGAGCTGCGAGAGCGGCGTGCCCTCCGGCACCGGCGTCACACCGTCGCGGCGGGTGAGGCTGAGCTTCGTCTGGCCGCGCATGTGCTGCGCGAGCTCCCCCTCGAGCCCCTTCTGGCGATCTTCGGCGAGCTTCGTGAAGGCCTCGCGACCACGGCACTTGGGGAAGGCGCGGCAGCCGAGCCAAGGCCCCCTTTTGCCGTCGCGGAGGTTCATGAGGTCGCCGCACTTGGGGCAGACGATGTCAGTGACCAGCGGCGGCGGCGACGGGAACTTGAGGTTGCCCTTGCGGTCGAGATTGAGGATGAACGGAGGCGGCTCGGCAGCGGCGTCGGCCGCCTTCCTGCCCCGCGGCTTCGGCGGACGGGGCTTGTCTTCCACGAGGAAGTCGCCGAACCGGCCGGTCCGCTTCACCATCGGCACGCCCGCCGGCGAGAGCAGGTCGATCTGCTCCGGAAGCAGCGGCCGCCGCTGGCGATCGACCGGCATCGCGAACGCGCACGCCGGCCGCTCCTTCGGCTTGGCCTTCTTTCTCGCCTTCTTGGCTTTGCCCTTCGCCACCGGAGCCTCGACCGGCTCGTCGATGATCTTCTCGTTGTAGCCCGAGCAGGAGAGGAACTCGCCCTTGCCTCCGAGCCGGTACTCGAGCCTTCGGCCGCACTCGGGGCAGGCGTAGGGCGACGGCTCCGACTTCCCCTTCTCGTGTGGCTGCTCGAGCGCCTCGTCGAGCTTCGGCGCCAGCTCGCCGTGGAACTCGTGGAGCATGTCGGTCCACTTCTTCGTGCCCTGGGCCACCTGATCGAGTTCCCGCTCGATCTCCCGGGTGTAGCCGATCTCGATGAACTGGTCCCGGAAGCCCCGCTTGAGGAAGCCCGTCACGGCCTCGCCGATCGCGGTGGCGTGGAAGCGACGGTCCTGCTGGGTCACGTAGCCCCGGTTCTCGATCACATTGATGATGCTCGCGTAGGTGGACGGACGGCCGATCCCCTCCTCCTCCATCTTCTTGACGAGCGTGGCCTCGGTGTAGCGCGGCGGCGGCGCCTGGAACTTCTGCCGTGGTTCGATGTCGAAGGGCGCGAGCACCACCCCCTTCTCGAAGTCGGGGAGCACCTGGTCGCCGTCGTCCCGTGGCGTGCCGCTGATCCGGTAGAAGCCGTCGAACCGCAGCACCCGACCGTGGGCCTTGAAGACGGCGCCCGTGTCGCGGTCGCTCCGCCGCATCCGGACGCTCGTCGAGTCCCACTCGGCATCGGTCGACTGGCAGGCCACGAAGCACTGCCAGATCAGCCGGTAGAGCTTGAGCTGCTCGTCGCTGAGCGCGGCGGCGATGCGGTCGGGCTCCCGGGAGGCGTCGGTCGGCCGGATGGCCTCGTGGGCCTCCTGGGCGCTCTCGTTCGAGCTCGAGTAGGAGCGGGGCTTCTCGGGCACGTAGGCCGCCCCGTGACGCTCGTCGAGGTAGCGGCGGGCCATGTCGATCGCCTCGCGGGACAGGTTCGTCGAGTCGGTTCGCATGTAGGTGATCAGGCCCACCCGGCCCTCGTCGGGCAGGTCGATGCCCTCGTAGAGCTGCTGGGCGATCCGCATCGTGCGGTCGGTCGACATCCCGAGCCGGCTGGAGGCCGCCTGCTGGAGGGTGCTGGTGATGAATGGCGGATAGGGCTTCGACCGCGTCCGCGTGACGTCGATCGACTCGACGGTGTAGCGACTTTTCGGGTCGGGGCGGCCCGTGAGCCGCACCACGCTCCTGCCCCGTCCCTTGCCGTCCTCGTCGGCCTGACGGTCGATGCGGATGTCGAGGAGCCCGGCCGCCTCGGCCGCGGCCCTGACATCGCCGGAGAGGTCGACGACGGAGGTGTTCTCCGCCTCGATCTTCACCGCCTTGCCGCCGACCTCCACGAGGTCGCAGATCAGCGAACGACGGTCGGCGAGCCAGGCCATCCGGTCGCGGACCAGCGGCGGGCGTCCGCGGTCGTCGCGGCGGGCCATGAAGCCCGTCCACTCGTCGTGGAGCCCCGCGGCCTCCGCCACGTCGAAGGTCATCCCGCCGGTGATCTCCCACGACTCCGACGGCGTGAACGCGCGGATCTCCTGCTCCCGCTCGACGACGATCCGCGTGGCCACGCTCTGCACGCGGCCGGCCGACAGGCCACCGGCGACCTTCTTCCAGAGGATGGGCGAGACCTGGTAGCCGACGATCCGGTCGACGATCCGCCGGGCCTGCTGGGCCTCGACGCGGGGCATGTTGATCGCCCGCGGCGACTGGAACGCCCGCTGCACCTCCGACTTCGTGATCGCGTCGAACGTCACCCGCTTGGCGTCGGCGGGGTCGACCCCGAGCACCTGCGTGAGGTGCCAGGCGATCGCCTCCCCCTCGCGGTCCAAGTCGGTCGCGAACCAGATGTCGCTGGCGGCCTTGGCCAGCTTCCGCAGTTCCGTGACGGTCTTCGTCTTGTCGCCGTCCACCTCGTAGGTCGGGGCGAAGTCATGGTCGAGGTCGACGCCGGGCACCGGCTGCTTCGAGCCCTTGGCCGCCTTGCTCGGCAGGTCGCGGATGTGGCCGATCGAGGCCTTCACCACGAAGCCCGGCCCGAGGTACTTCTCGATCGTCTTGGCCTTGGCTGGGCTCTCGACGATCACCAGCTGGTAGTCGCCCTTGGGGACGCCTCCGCCACGGGCGGTGCCGTTGGCCTGGGCGGACGGTCCGCGACGTGTGGAGCGGGCTCGGGATGATGACTTCTTGGCCATGGCAGCGGGTCACGGGGGGAAGGGGTGAGGGGGCGATGCTGTGGCGGGACAGGGCTGCGGGATTGGCGCATTCAGGCCCGGCGCTACAATCTCCGGCCTGTCGTGGCCCCGGAAACGCGGCCTTTCAGCGTTACCCTCCGCGATCTTTCCTTGTCAAGCCTTGGCGGTTTCGCCGTCGGGCAACAGCCTACAGGCGGTCCCATGGCCGGATCCTTCGGTATCTTTCGCCAGTACGAGAAGGCGGCGCTCGCCGGCCTCGCAATCATGGCGATGCTCGCGTTCTTCGTCCTCCCGCCCATTCTCCAGATGGGGCCAGGGTCGGGGGGGAGCGACCCGGTCGCGGTGTCCTGGAAGGGGGGCGGGCTGCGGGAGAGCGGGCTCCAGCGGGCCGTGATCATGCGCCGGGCGGCCAACCAGTTCCTGGTGGAGTCACTCGCCGCCACCGGCCGCACGCCGTCGCGGATGCCGCTGCCGGACGACGAGAAGGACGTGGTCAACACCCTCCTGCTCGCCAAGGAAGCCGAGGCGGCGGGGATCGTCGTCAGCAACGAGACGATCAACAAGTTCCTGCAGGGATGGACCAACGACCTCGTCCGCCCGGGCCAGTTCGAGGAGATCATCGCCCGCATCGGCGGCCGGGTGGGGCTCGGGCAGCAGGATGTGTTCGAGGCCCTGCGGTCGGTGCTGCTGGCCGACAGGATGCGGGAACTCCTGCTCCGCGGAGTCGACTTCTCCGGCACGCCGCCGGGCTGGCTCTGGGACTACTACCGCCGCCTGGAGCAGTCCGCGACGGTCGAGTTGATCCCGGTGGTGGTGGAGAAGTTCCGGGACGAGGTTCCCGAGCCTTCGGAGGCCGCCCTGCGCGGGTTCTTCGACCGCTACAAGGAGGACCTCCCGGTCGCCCGCAGCTCCGAGCCCGGGTTCCGCCAGCCCCATCGGGCCCGCTACTCCTTCCTCGTCGCGAAGGCCGACACCTTCGTCGAGCAGGAGAAGCCGAAGGTCACCGACGAGCAGATCAAGGAGTTCTACGAAGACCGCAAGGTGGCGCTCTACAAGGTCAAGCCGGCGGACGCAGCGGCTGGTCTCGAGGAGAAGGACGCCGGCTCGAAGGAGCCCGCGAAGGAGCCCGCGGGGTCGAGTCCCGCCGCGGCCGAGAAGGCCAGCGATGCCACGCCCGAGGTGAAGCCGGAGGCGAAGCCCGCGCCCAAGGATGGTGCCGCGACCGGTGGCCTCCGGGTCCGCCCGGCGGCATTCCGGCAACCCGCATCGGCCGCGGCCGATGCCCCGAAGGAAGCGGCGGCCGGAAGCGAGCCGGCCGGACCCAAGGCGGCTGCCGCCGAAGGCACCGAGGGCACGCCGCCGGCGAAGGCCGAGCCGGCCACGGACGAGTTCGAGCCCCTCGACAAGGTGAAGGACGACATCCGCGCCAGGCTGGCGGCGATCGCCTCGGAGCGACGCGTGTCGAACATCTTCGATGCCGTGAAGGCCGACGTGGCCAAGTACGGGGAGTCGCTCGCGCTCTGGCAGGTCGCCGGAGACGGTGCCGGGCCCGCGCCGGTCGCTCCGGACGTCGGCAAGATCGCCGAGCAGCAGGGCCTCGTCGGTGGCGCGTCGGAACTCGTGAACCGGTCCGAGGCCTTCGCGACCCCGGGCATCGGCGGAAGCTTCGAACTGACGATGTCGCGGGAGATGGGGATGAGGCAGCAGCGCTGGGTCGACATGCTGTTCGACCGCTCGTCGCCCATGCTGCGGCCGGTGGCGACCAGGGACATCGAGGGCAACCGCTACCTGTCGTGGAAGACCGAGGACCAGCAGCAGTTCGTGCCGTCGTTCCCTTCGGCCCGCGAGGACGTGCTCCGGGCGTGGCGGATCGTCGAGGCACGGCCGCTGGCCCTGAAGGCGGCGGAGGCGATCGTGGCGGAGGCGAAGTCGTCGGGCAAGACGCTCGAGGAACTGGCGGCCGCCCGTGGCGGGATCGAGGTTTCGAAGGTCGGCCCCTTCACGTGGCTCGACCGGGGAACCGCCCCGTTCGGATCGGCGCCGGAGCTGTCGCAGCCGGACGGGCTGGCGATGCCGGGCGAGGAGTTCATGCGGGCCGTCTTCGGGCTCGAACCGGGGCAGGTCGCGGTCGCCTTCAACGAGCCGAAGACCGTCTGCTACGTGATCCGGGTCGCCGGCCTCGAGCCGGCCGAGGCCCAGCTGAAGGAGCTGTTCCTCGCGGCTGCCCGCGATCCGCGACGGCTCGTCGCAGCGGCCGAGGAGGATGCCACGGCGGTCTTCTCCCGCTGGATGGAATCCGTCGAGCGGCGTCACGAGGTCGCCTGGAAGCGGGAGCCTCGCGGGTCCGACGCGGAGTAGGGAGCTCTCCGCCGCGTCAGCGGCGCGGCTTGAGCACGACGGCCGACAGCGGGGGGAGCGTGAGCGGGATCGAGAACTCGCGGCCGTGGTGCGGCCGCGGCTCGGCGGTGATCGTGCCCGCATTGCCGAGGTTGCCGCCGCCGTACCACGCCGAGTCGCCGTTGAAGACCTCGTCGTAGACGCCGCCGTGCGGCACGCCGAGTCGGTAGCCCTGGCGGGGCACGGGCGTGAAGTTGCAGCAGACGATCGTGAAGTCGTCCGGGTCGGCCGCCCGACGGATGAAGGCCAGCACGCTGTCCTGCCAGTTGTGGCAGTCGATCCACTCGAAGCCTCGGCCGTCGAAGTCGAGCTCGTGGAGCGACTTCTCGCGGCGGATGAGCCGGTTGAGGTCAGCCACCGCCCGGGACAGGCCGACGTGCTTCTCCCACTGGCCGAGGTGCCACTGCAGGCTCTCGTCGAAGTTCCACTCGGCCCACTGCCCGAACTCGCCCCCCATGAAGAGCAGTTTCTTTCCCGGGTGGCACCACATGTAGGAGTAGAGGAGCCGGAGATTCGCGAACTTCTGCCAGTCGTCCCCAGGCATCTGGCCGAGCAGCGAACCCTTGCCGTGCACCACCTCGTCGTGCGAGAAGGGGAGCACGAAATTCTCGTGGAAGGCGTAGATCAGGCTGAAGGTGAGCTCGTCGTGGTGATACTTGCGGTGCACCGGGTCATGCCGCATGTACCGCAGGGTGTCGTTCATCCACCCCATGTTCCACTTGAGGCTGAAGCCGAGCCCGCCCACGTAGGTGGGCCGCGACACGCCCGGCCACGCGGTCGACTCCTCGGCGATCGTCAGCGTGCCCGGAAAGCGTTCGTGGACCTGCACGTTGAAGGTCTTGAGGAACTCGATGGCCTCGAGGTTCTCCCGGCCGCCGAAGCAGTTGGGCTCCCACTCGCCGTCCTGGCGGCTGTAGTCGAGGTAGAGCATCGAGGCCACCGCATCGACCCGGAGCCCGTCCACGTGGTAGTGCTCGAGCCAGAACAGGCCGCTCGAGATCAGGTAGTTCGAGACCTCGTTGCGGCCGTAGTTGAAGATCATCGTGCCCCAGTCGGGGTGCTCGCCCTTCCGCGCATCCTCGTGCTCGTAGAGCGCGGTGCCGTCGAACCGCCGCAGGCCGTGGCCGTCCTTGGGGAAGTGGGCCGGCACCCAGTCGATGATCACGCCGACGCCGGCCCGGTGGAAGGCGTCGATCAGCGACATCAGGGCCTGCGGGGGGCCGAACCGGCTGGTGGCGGCGAACAGGCCGATCGTCTGGTAGCCCCAACTGGCCGAGAGAGGGTGCTCCGTGGGGGGCAGGAACTCCACGTGCGTGAAGCCCATCTCCACGACGTAGGGCACGAGTTCCCGCTCGAGGTCGGCGTAGGAGAGCCAGCGGTGCGGATCGTCGCCCGGCCTCCGCCAGCTGCCGAGGTGCACCTCGTAGATGGAGAGCGGTGCCGAGAGGGTGTGCCGAGCCGCACGCGACGACATCCACTCGGCGTCGCGCCACTGGTAGGCCGTGAGATCGACGACGGTCGACGCGGTCCGCGGAGGCACCTCCGCCCCGAAGCCGTAGGGGTCGCTGCGGTCGGACCGCTCGCCGGCGGCGTGCACCCGATACTTGTAGTTGGTGCCCGCTTCGAGGCCCGGCACGAACAGTTCCCAGATCCCGGACGGGATCCGCTTGTGCATCCGATGGCTGGCGTCGTGCCAGCCGTTGAAATCGCCCACCACCGACACGCCATCGGCATTCGGGGCCCAGACGGCGAACGTCACCCCGCGGACGCCGTCGTGCGTTTCGGGGTGGGCGCCCAGCTTCTCGTAGCTTTTCCAGTGCCGTCCCTCGCCGAACAGATGCAGGTCGAAGTCGGTGAGCATGGGGCGGGCTGGCAGCGGGGGATGGGACCGTACAATCGTGCCACACGGCAGGGGTTCACGCGCCGGAATGCCCGGTGGTCGGCGTGACTTCCGGCGCCGTTCGTGACGGATGCAGCGGCGGAGGCTGGCCAGGATGGGCTACGAGCGGTTCGCGCCCGTCGAGCGGGCGATCGAGATCCACGGCGATCGCTACACCTTCTGGCAGCCGCCCGACCTCGATGCCCTGATCGACGTGGAGGCGTTCGAGCGGGACGAGCGGATTCCCTACTGGGCCAACGTCTGGGAGTCGGCCCTCGTGCTCGCCGAGGAACTCGCCGCCCAGGAGCCCGGCGGTCGCAGCCTCCTGGAGCTCGGCTGCGGCCTGGCCCTGCCGGCGATCGTGGCCTGCCGCCGCGGCTTCCGGGCGGTGGCCAGCGACTACGAGGACGACGCCCTCGAGGGGGTTCGCTACAACGCCGACTGCAACGGGGCCGGCGGTCTCGCGACGCTGCTGCTCGACTGGCGGCGTCTGCCCGACGACCTGCCCACGTTCGATCTCGTGGTCGCGGCCGACGTGCTCTACGAGAAGCACCATGCGGAGGCTCTCGCCGCCGTGGTGGCCCGCACGCTGGCGCCGCATGGCACGGCCCTCGTGGCCGACCCGGGGCGAGCCCGGGCCGCGAACTTCGAGCCGGCGATCCGCGCCGCGGGTCTCGGCATCCTGAAGCTCCCCGCCAGGCGGCCCCACGGCCTCACGACCGGGCCCGCGATCGACATCTACCGCGTCACGCATCCGGCGTGACACGCCGCGACGCCCGCGGGCGGGCATCACCACGCGGATGCCGCGGCGAGGCTGTCGAGGCACGCGGCGAGGCGGCCCGGCGGCGTCAGGAGCCGGAGGTCCTTGCCGTCGACGGCGTCTTTCACCAGGCAGGCCACGTGGCGAAAGGGCAGGCCCTGCCGCGCCGCCTGGAGGGCCACGTTGGGATTGCTCTGCTCCACCGGCTGCCCCAGGCCGATCAGGCGGCGGCGGCCGACCTGTTCGCCGAAGGCCATCAGCAGGTGCAGCGCGCTTCCGAGGGGGCCCGCGATCGTGCGGGCGGCGGCAAGACACTCGAGCTGCCGGGCGAGGGAGAGGCGCTCCGGGTGCTCGATCCGCCAGCCGCGGCCGGCCAGTTCCGCCTCCAGGGCCTCTTCGTCGACCACGCGGCGCGCCGTGGGCGGCAGCCGGGCACGGCTGAGGTAGAGCTTCTCACCCCGATCGGCCGCCGGCGTCGCCAGACCCGGATCGATCCCGTGGAGGCGGGCCAGCAGCCTGCGGACGTGGCCGAAGTGGCGGCGGGCAACCCCGTGGCGATTCATCATCGAGGGCAGGGGCACGAGGCCATGGCGGACCCGCAGGGGCCCCTCGAGGCCGGCGGTGCCGATCACGCGATGGGGCGGCAGGCCCAGGAGTTCGGCCACGACGGGGCACGAGGGACTCGAGCGGGCGGGAACCGCCAGCACCGCTCCCACGCCAGCCATGCCCTCCAGACCCTGCGGGTGTTCCAGCAGCGGCCCGAGGCTCGCCGCGCACTCCGTGAGCAGGTGGCCGAAGTGCGACATGCCGGCATGCCGCACGAAGACGACCCGGTCCAGGGGCTCGGAGGCTGCTTCGGCATCCAGCCTTCCGGCGTCCAAGTCCTGAGGAACGCCATGCGGATAGTGGGCGAGATCGAACCCCCTCCGGAGGAACGTGTCGTGGATCGGCCGGCCGTCGGCGGCGTACAGCCCGTTTGCCCCGGGCACGAGCCAGACGTCGTCGAGGGCCACCAGGCCCTCCGGCGGTTCGGGCAGATCGGGAAGCCCGAGGTCGGCGAGGCCCAGCACGACGGGATCATCCGCAGCGAGGGCCATGGGCTTCGATCGGCTCCGGCAGGGCGTCGGGGCACGGCTGCCCCCGGCGGTCAGTAGTATCCGGTCTTGGCCACGATGCAGGCGTCGTTGACGAGCGTGATGCTCTCGATCTCCGGCCAGAACGCGAGCACGGGATGCCCTTCGAGCCCGTCGGCGGGCAGCAGGGGATGCGCACGGCCCTTCCCGGCCACGAGGGCGATCAATCGGCTCAGGATCGTGTAGGTGTCGAACTCCTCGCCCTGCGACCATCGTTCGCGATTCGGGCCGAAAGAGGTCTCGATATCCTCGATGATGTAGAGGCCGCCGGGGCGGACCGCGGGAAAGAGCCACTGGAAGGCCAGGAGCTGGTGCCCCCAGAGGTGCGAGGCGTCGTCGAGCACGACGTCAGGCGATGCCGCCGCGAGCTGGCCGAGCGTGGCCGGGTCGCCGAGGTCGCCCACCGTCACGCTGACCCGCTCGTTGGCGAGCGACGCGGCCGACGGCTTCACGTCGACCACGTGCAGGCGGAAGTCGTCCCGCCAGAAATACTCCTCCCAGAGCCGCACCGACGCCCCGAGGTTCCACTCGGGGCCGGCCCCCAGCTCCATCATCCGGAAGTCGGGCCGCTCGCAGTAGCGTCGCAGGAACGCCTCGTACTTTCGCAGGTAATCGTGTCCCCGCGGCCGGTCTCCCAGGGCCGACGAGGCGACGTTCTTCGTGCGGCCGAGCGACGCCTTGTCGGTGTTGCAGCGGACCCCGATGGCGTCCAGCCGGCTCGTGAACCTGACGTCATTCATGGTGGATGAGGAAGCCCCGGTTTGGCCGCCGTCGGCGGGGTGGGCCAGGCGTGGCCCTGCGGTCGCCGAGACGGTAATCGACCGCAGGGCGTGGCTCACGGCCAGTTTGCCCGGGCCGGGGCGGCCCCCGCGCACAAACCCCGCCGGCCGCAGGCTCACGGGCCCGGCCGCTGCTAGCACCGGGCGTGCTAGCACGCGATCTTGTGGTGGCGCCCCCGCCAGCACCACAAAATCGCAAAAAAGCTTGCGACTGCCCTTGTGGCCGATACGTTCGCCCCCAACCCCGGCAGGGACGCCGGGGTGACTCATCACGGAGGATTCCTCAGTCATGGCAGCCAAGCCCCTCATCGGCATCAACACCGACTACCGCTCGACCCGCAAGGAGCACGCCGCCCTGTCGTTCGTCGCCGCCGGGTATTTCGACGGCATCACCGCGTCGGGCGGCATCCCAGTGATCCTGCCGCCGCTGGCCGACGAGGACGACGTCGTCCGCATGCTCGACCTGCTCGACGGGGTTGTGATGGTGGGGGGCGCCGACCTCGATCCGCGTCGTGACGGCTACATGCCGCACCCGGCCGTCCGCCCGATGGACGCCCGCCGCGAGGACTTCGACCGGATGCTGGCCAAGCACATCTGCGCCCGCCACATGCCGGTGCTGGCGATCGGCAGCGGCATGCAGCTGCTGAACATCACCGAGGGGGGCACGCTGTTCCTGCACATCCCCGAGGACCTGCCGAAGTCGATCCCGCACAAGGATCCGACCGACCTGGCCCACCGTCACGCCCTGCTCGTGGAGGCGGGCTCGGCGATGGAGCGGGTCTATGGCGACGGCGAGATCCGGGTGAACAGCATGCACCACATGGCGATCGACGACGTGGCCGCGAGCTTCAAGGTCACCGCCCGCGCGCCGGACGGCGTGATCGAGGCGATCGAGAGCTGCGTCGAGAACTGGACCGCGATCGGCGTGCAGTTCCACCCGGAGGCCGAGACCGCCTCGGCGCTCGACGTGAAGATCTTCGAGGAGTTCGTCATCGGGATCACCGGCGAGCAGCCCGCCGTCAAGCTCGTGGCCTGAGCGCCACCCTCAAGCGTCCGGCCCGCAGCCCTCGGGTGGCTCGCCACCCGGGGCCGCGGGGGACGTGGGGTCATGCCGCGACCCAGGCGGCGCGGGGAAAGCTCCGCAGCCAGGTGAGCTGCCGCTTGGCGAGTTGGCGGGTCCGTCGCTGGGTGCGGCGGATCGCTTCGGCGGCGTCGATGCGGCCCTCGACGAGATCGATCGCCTCGGCATAGCCGGCCGCCTGGCGGGCGGTGGGGCCGATCCCGCCGGGCAGGGCGAGGGCCGCGCGGGTCTCCTCGATCAAGCCGTCCGCGAACATCCGTTCCACGCGGCGGTCGATCCGCTCGTAGAGCGCGGCCCGCGGCAGATCGACGATCATCAGTCGGGACTCGAAGAAAGGATCCGGGGCCGGTGCGAAGGCGGCCGAGAGAGGGCGGCCCGTCGCCTCCGCCACCTCGAGGGCACGGATGATCCGTCTGGTGTCTCGGGGATGGACCCGGGCCGCCGACGTCGGGTCGATGTCGGTGAGCCTCGCGTGCAGTGGCTCCGGGCCGCCTCGCTCCGCCTCGGCGGCGAGCCGGCCGCGGACCTCCGGATCGGCCGGAGGCAACGGAGCGAGCCCGTCCCGCAACGCGCGGAGGTAGAGCGGGGTGCCGCCCACGAAGAGGATGCAGCGGCCCCTGGAACGGCAGTCCGCGACCGCCCTGGAGGCGTCGTCGAGCCAGCGGGCGACACTGTAGGGCTCCGCCGGGGGAACCACGTCGATCACGTGATGGGTCACCGCCGACCGCTGGGCGGCGGTTGGCTTCGCGGTGCCCACGTCGAGGCGGCGGTAGACCGCCATCGAATCGACGCTCACGATCTCCGCCCCGAGGCGGCGGGCCAGCGGAATGGCCAGGGCCGACTTGCCGGAGGCGGTCGGACCCGAGAGGAACCAGCAGTCGTCTCCGAGCGGCAGCCGGGGGTGGCCCGATTCACCTGCAGCCCGTGCTAGAGTTGTGGGCTCCGCGGACGGCGGCCCGGACGGTCCGGTGCCGCCACCCTGCGGGCATCCGGGAGCCGCCGTCGACCGTGTCCGATCCGTGTCCATCGCCTCGCCGCTGCGGTGAGGTGCTCGAAGCTCTCGAGGGCGTGATCGCCTCCCGGAAGGCCGATCCCTCTGCCCGATCGTACACCACGAAACTGCTCGCGAGCGGTCCCGAGGGGGCCGGCGCGAAGGTCACCGAGGAGGCCGACGAGTTCGTCCGTGCGGCTCGGGGCGAGCCGGACGATCGCGTCGTCTCCGAGGCGGCGGACCTGGTCTACCACACGCTCGTGCTCCTCGCCTGCCGGAACGTGCCGCTCGCCCGCGTCGAGGCGGAGCTGGCCCGGCGGTTCGGCGTCTCCGGGCTCGACGAGAAGGCCGCCCGCACCGCGGGCGGCGATGGAGGATCACGATGAGCGATGACCGCCAGGAACGGCTGCTCCGCATCGGCGTGCCGAGCAAGGGCCGGCTCTCCGAGCTCTCCGCCCAGCTGCTCGGCGACGCCGGGCTCTCCTTCCGCCGCACCGAGCGGACGCTCTTCGCCCGCTGCAGGGACATGCCGGTGGAGGTGACGTTCCTGCGCACCGACGACATCCCGGTGCTCACCGCCGAGGGAGCGATCGATCTCGGGATCACGGGAGCAGACCTCGTGGCCGAGAGCGGCGCCGAGGTCGTGCATCGCCTCGACCTGGGCGTGGGCAGCTGCCGGCTGGCCCTCTGCGTTCCCGACGACGCCTCGATCGACGACCCGCGGAAGCTCGCCGGCCGCAGGATCGCCACCAGTTTTCCGCGGATCACCCGCCGCTGGCTGGCCGAGCGGGGCGTCGAGGCCCACTTCGTGGAGCTTTCCGGAAGCGTCGAGGTGATGATCGCCCTTGGCGTGGCCGACGCGATCGTGGATCTCGTGGAGACAGGCAGCACGCTGGCCGCCAATCGGCTCCACGTGCTCGACGAGATCGGCCGCTACGAGACCGTGCTCATCCAGCACCCCGGGCTCGTCGACACGGCCCTTGCCGGCCGGATCGTGCGGCGGCTCGAGGGCATCGTGATCGCCCGCAGCTGGTCGCTGCTGGAGTACAACGTGCCGAGGACGCGGCTCGCCGAGGCGGAGAAGATCACCCCCGGGTTCAACTCCCCGACGGTGATGCAGCTGGAGGACGCCTCGTGGTGTGCCGTGCGGGCGATGGTCAAGCGGGGCGAGGTCCACGCCGTGATGGAGCGGCTCGAGGCGATCGGGGCATCGGCGATCATCGAAACCCGCATCGGCAACTGCCGGCTGTGAACGCCCTGGGTGATCGTCGCGGCCGTCGAACGCCGCCCCCCCGGGGCCGGTGGCTGCCGATCGGGATCGTGGCCTGCGGGCTGCTGACGGGGTGGCCCGTGGCCGGCCGGCAGCTCGCCGACGTCGTCGAGCCGATGGCGGACGACGTGCCCGCCCTCGACGACTACTTCGCCGCCCTGCGGGAGCCGGGGGGGGAGGCTGCGGCCGCCGAGATCGCGGCGGGGATCCTCCGCGAGAGCCACGACGATTCGCTCACGCTCGACTCGCTCGCCTGGGGCATCCTCACCGACGACGCCCTTCCCAGCCGCGACCTGCCGCTCGCCCTCCAGGCCGCCCGTCGCGCCCATGAGATCACCGCCGGCGAGGACGTCGAGGTGCTCGAGACCTACGCCCGGGCCCTGATGATGACGGGAGACCGGGAGCAGGGGCTCGCCGTGCATCGTCGGGCGATCGAGCTCTGCGACGACGATCCGTCGACGAGGCTCGTGTTGCTGGAGATCCTCGCCGAGTACGAGCGGCCCCGCGGCGATCCGGGGCCGACCGACGACGAGCGTCTGCGGCGGATCGAGGACGCGGCCCGCGATCTGGTCGCCGCGGGGCGGGCGGTGCCCGTCGACGATCTGCTCGAGCGGGCTGGCATCGGTCCCTGCCGCGTCGACCTCCCGAAGCCTGCGGACCGGCCGCTCGCCAGCGACGATCTCTTCGCCCGGGTGCGGAAAAGCGTCGTCGTGATGGCGGCCCTCGAGCCGCGGGTCGGCGAGGAGGGGCATGAGCTCTCGCTCGCGACCGGCTTCGTGATCCACCCGTCGGGCATCGTGGTCACCAACTACCACGTCGTCGACGTGCCCGGCTCGCCGGTGCTGGCGGCCCAGACGCCGGCAGGGACGATCCATCCCGTGACGGAGATCCTGGCCGTCAGCCCCTTCGCCGACGTGGCGATCTGCAGGCTCGAGGGTGTCGAGGACCTGACGCCCCTGCCGCTCGTGGCTGGCGCCAGGCCCGGCCAGCGGCTCCATGCCCTCAGCCATCCGGACGGCGCCCTCTATTCGTTCACCGAGGGGATCCTGTCCCGCTACTTCACCCGCCGCGCCGACGGTCAGGCCACGGAGATGTTCACGACCACCGTCGACTTCGCCGTCGGTTCCAGCGGCGGGCCGCTGGTCGACGACCGCGGCAACGTGGTGGGCATGGTGTCGAGCACGCTGGCGGTCTATGCGGGGAACGACGAACCGCACGGCGGCGGACGGGAGGAGTCGTCACCGGGCGACTTCCAGATGGGGCTCAACATGTGCGTGCCGGCCGCCGACATCCTGCGGCTGGTGGACGGCGAGACTCGCTGACGCCCCCGCTGCGTCGTCGTCTGCCGAAGGCTCACGGCTCGAGGCCGCAGCGTGCCGCATCGGTGTCGATGTGCCCTGCGATCAGTCGACCGCCACGAAGCGTGGCCGCGACGCGGGTCGCCGGATCCATGATCGCGTCGAGCGGGCAGGCATGCCGCGCCTCCGCCGCGAGAATTGCCAGGTCGGCGGGGCGGCCCGGGGCGAGCACGCCGCACGACCGTTCGAAGCCGAGCGCCCAGGCGGCGTCCACCGTGGCCATGCGGAGAGCCTGCTCCGGGGAGGCGAGC
>CAIKWU010000380.1 GCA_903831155.1 uncultured Planctomycetaceae bacterium
AGGCGATCCGTGCGGAGTACATCCAGGGCTGGCTGCGGACCAGGCTCGAGAGCGAGGGGCAGAAGCAGGCGGCGTGGCGGACCGATCCCACGAAGAGCGGCGCGGCCGGCTGCTTCGGCGATATCGGCACCCACGCCTACAACCTCGGCCGCTACATGACCGGCCTCTTGCCCGAGGCCATCAGCGCGAACCTGAAGGTCTTCGTGCCGGGGCGGTCGCTCGACGACTACGGCCACGCGGTGATCCGCTACGAGAACGGGGCGCTCGGCACCGTCACCGCCTCGCAGATCAGCCACGGCCGCGAAAACGACCTCCGGATCCAGATCGACGGCACGCTGGGCAGCCTCGAGTGGCACCAGGAGGAGCCCAACAAGATGACGGTCCGCCACAACGGCAAGCCGCACTATCTCTACACCCGCGATCCCAACGCCCCGTTCACGAACGAGGCTGGCAAGGCGGCCTGCCGGCTGCCCTCGGGCCACCCCGAAGCCTTCTTCGAGGCCTTCGCCAACGTCTACCGTGCCGGTTTCGACGCGATGGCCCAGGCCGCGACGGGGGCGGCCGTCGAGAAGAAAGACACCGTCTATCCCAACATCCACGACGGCGTGGAGGGGATGTATTT
This sequence comes from uncultured Planctomycetaceae bacterium, assembly GCA_903831155.1. Classification (GTDB taxonomy): domain Bacteria; phylum Planctomycetota; class Planctomycetia; order Pirellulales; family UBA1268; genus QWPN01. Next base: position 623 of record CAIKWU010000380.1, read on the forward strand.
CATCGAGCAGTCGGTCGCGTCGAGCAAGGCAGGCGGCGGCTGGCTGCCGCTGAAGCACCCGCTGGCGAGGCGGTGAGCCCATGGCGAGCAACGACACGAAATACTTCGTCTTCGACATCGAGAGCGTGGCCGACGGGGAACTCGTTTCCCGGCTGAAGTATCCCGGCGAGGGCCTCGCTCCGGCAGAGGCGATCGCGAAGTATCGCGCCGAGCTCATGGAGGAGAACGGCAAGGACTTCATCCCCTACACGTTTCAGCTGCCGATCTCGCTCGTGATCGCGAAGGTGGCGAAGGATCTGTCGCTCCAGGACCTGATCGCGCTCGACGAGAAGCAGGCGCGGCCCCACGAGATCACGCGGCTCTTCTGGGAAGGCTGGCGGAAGTACCAGCGGCCGCGGCTGATCACCTTCAACGGCCGCGGCTTCGACCTGCCGCTGCTCGAACTCTGCGCCTTTCGCTACGGGATCTCGATCCCGGACTGGCTTGCGGAAGACGCCCGGAACTTCGACCAGCCGCGGTACCGCTACAACACGGCGGCCCACTTCGATCTCTACGAGTGGCTCACCAACTCCGGTGCGTCACGGTTCAACGGCGGCCTGTCGCTGGCGGCCAACCTGATCGGCAAGCCGGGCAAGACCGACGTGGCCGGCCACATGGTGCAGGATCTCTGGGATGAAGGTCGCGCGGCTGAGATCCACGACTACTGCCGCGGCGACGTGCTCGACACGTATTTTGTGTTTCTGCGGTCGCGGGTGCTCGCCGGCGACATCGACCTCAAGCGGGAGCACGCCCTGATCGAGCACGCCCGGAAGTGGATCGAGGCAAAGGCCGAGGAAAGCCCGGGCCTCACCCGCTACCTCGCCGCCTGGGGCGACTGGCAGAGCCCGTTCTGAGTCATTCGGCCGCGGCTGGGGCGTCGGCCTGGGCCGGCGGTTCGGTGGCGGAGGTTTCCGCCCCGGTCTGCCCGGCCGCCGGAGGTGCGATGGCGGCGGCCACGCCGCGTGCGGCCTCCCGGCCCTCGTCGTCGAGTTTGCCCTTGGGGGCTCGGGCCTCGACGACGTACATCCGCCCCGCCACCACGACGGCCACGCAGCTCCGCTCGATCGGCTGCTTCAGGCCCCCGACCTTGGCGGTGCCCGGTGCGGTCCAGGCCGCCCCGAGATGGGTTCCGAGCCTGACGGCCGCGGGCTTCTTCAGGAGCGTGCTCTTGCCGCCGCTCGAAAACGTCTCCGCCAGCTCCGCGGCGACCGCGGCGACGAACTCGCTGTGGTTGTCGGTCGTCACCTCGCCGATCCCGCCGGCGGGCTCCGTGCCGGTGACGACGATCGCCGGAAACGTCTTCTGCTGGCTGGGCGTGTAGCGGACGACGTAGTCGTCGGATCGCGGCGAGCGGCTCCAGCCGACCGGCGACCGCACGCTCACGCGGCCGCCATCGACCGTGATCGCCGACTCCGGGTCGGTCTCGCCGACCGCGACCGTGGCGGCCGTCTTCCTCGGCGGCGCCTTCGATCCCGAGCAGCCGCCGGCACCGGTGAGCGAAACGACGACCGCAACAAGGGCGAGCCCCCGGACGTGCCTTGGCACGTCCGGCTGCAGGAGCCCCGGCCTCGCGCCGCCTCCGCTCACTCGCTGATCGCCTCTTTGACGAGCTGCACGAAGTGGTGGGCCCGGGACGACCCGATCAGCTCCTGCACCTTCTTGTCGGCAGCCTTCTTGTCGGCGTACTCGAAGAGCGCGAGCCGCTTCATGCCCGAGTTGAACACGCCCCAGTAGGCCTTCATCCGGGCCTCCTTGGCGGCCTTCTTGCGGGCGGGCTTCTTCTCCCCGACCTTCTTCGGCTCCTTGGCCTTCTTCTCCTTCGGGGCCTTCTCCTTGGTCGCCTTCTCCTTCGAAGCCGACTTGGTCTTGCCGCGAGCCTCCGCCGCATCGGCCTGGGCCCTGAGTTCCTTGCGATTTACGACTTTCCGCGCCATGGCTCCGTCGCCGTCCTTCCGTCAGTGGGGAGATGCCTTCACGAGGCCGGAGTATAGCGTTTCGGGAAGCCAGTGCAGGAGCTTCCTATACTGGGGTCCACGATGTCGATCGCCGCCCCCGACCTGCCGCCGGCTTCCCCCTTCGCCGCCTACCGCGGCCTCGACGATGCCGTGCTCGCCGAGCGGATCGAGGGCGTCCGCCGGCGGATGGGATCGAGGCTCGTGATCCTCGGCCACCACTACCAGCAGGACGGCGTGATCGCCCACGCCGACTTCCAGGGCGACAGCCTCCAGCTCTCCCAGTCGGCCGCCGGCCGCGACGCCTGCGAGGCGATCGCCTTCTGCGGCGTGCACTTCATGGCCGAGACGGCCGACATCGTGGCCAACACCCCCGCCAAGGTGGCGGCCCGCGGCGGCCGGGTGACGGTCGTGCTGCCCGACATGGCGGCCGGCTGCTCGATGGCCGACATGGCCGCGATCGACCAGGTGGAGGACGCCTGGGCCGACCTCGGCCGCGTGATCGACACCGCCGAGATCACGCCCGTGACGTACATCAACTCGGCCGCGAGCCTCAAGGCTTTCTGCGGCCGCCACGGCGGGATCGTCTGCACGTCGAGCAATGCCCGGGCGGTGCTCGACTGGGCCTTCGCCCGCACGAGGCGGGTGCTCTTCTTCCCCGACCAGCACCTCGGCCGCAACACGGCCCGCGCGATGGGGATCCCGCTCGACGAGATGGCCGTCTGGAACCCGCACGACCCCGCCCTCGGCGGCAACCCGCGGGAGCGGATCGAGAAGGCCCGCGTGATCCTCTGGCAGGGGCACTGCAGCGTGCACGCGATGTTTCGGCCCGAGCACGTCGATGCGATGCGGGCCAACCTGCCGGGCGTGAAGGTTCTCGTGCACCCCGAGTGCTCGATGGAGGTGGTCGACAAGGCCGACCTCACGGGGTCGACGAGCTACATCCTCGGCCAGGTGGAGAAGGCGCCGCCCGGCACGACCTGGGCAATCGGCACGGAACTGCATCTCGTCAAACGGCTGGAGAAGAACCACCCCGAGCAGACGATCCGGTTCCTCTCGCCGGTGGTCTGCATGTGCGCCACCATGTATCGCATCGACCTCGCCCACCTCTGCTGGAGCCTCGAGCACCTGGAGCGGGGAAAGCCCGTCAACGTGATCCGCGTCGACGACGAGACGGCGAAGTGGGCCGTGACGGCGCTCGAGCGGATGCTGGCGCTGCGGTGACGCCGCCGGCCGGCCCCGCGGAGGCGGGCGTGCGTGCCGATCAGAACGCCGGCGTCGGATACCGCTCGAGTGTCGCCCGGAGGCGGGCCAGCTCGTCGGGAAGCTCGCGGGCGAGGTTTCGGGATTCGAGCGGGTCCGCGTCGTAGTCGTAGAGTTCGTATTCCACCGCCGATCCGGGCTCCTTCCAGTTCCGCCATTCGACCAGCCGGTGGCGCTCCGTGCGGATGGCACGGCCGAGCTTTCGCTTCGGATAGCAGTGAAAGGCGTGGTCGCGAACCCGGACCTCCGGGTCGCGGAGGACGGGCACGAGGCTGATGCCGTCGAGCGGCTGGGGGGCGACGGGAGGCGGCAGGCCCGCGAGCTCGGCGAGGGTCGGAAACAGATCGACACTTTCGGCCGGCTGCCGGGTCGCGCTGCCCGGGGCCGTGACGCCCGGCGCGCGGATGAGGAGCGGAATCCGATTCGCCTGCTCGTAGTTCGTGTGCTTGGTCCAGATGCCGTGGTCGCCGAGATGGAACCCGTGGTCCCCCCACACCATGACGATGGTGCTGTCGTCGAGCTTGAGGCGGTCGAGCTCGTCGAGCACCTTGCCGATTTGGGCATCGACGAAGCTGACGCTGGCGTAGTAGCCGTGAACGAGACGCCGGGCCAGGGCGGGGTCGATCGGCGCGTCTACGGGAACGGGCTCGTAGTTCGTGATCTCGCCTCCGCGCTTCCCGGCCACCGCAGGGGCGCCTTCGGGCGGCACGTGCCGCTGGGGAGCGGGCAGCCGCGCGGGATCGTGGAGGTCCCAGTACCGCTTCGGGACGGCGAAGGGCAGGTGCGGACGGGCGAAGCCGGCCACGATCAGGAACGGGGTCGCGGACCGGCGCCGGCGGTCTGCGGCGGCCTGCAGGCGGCGGATGGTTTCGGCCGCGACCCGCCCGTCGGCGTAGGCGTCGTCGGGAACGTCGGCCGCTTCGCAGGCCGGTCCGCGCGGCAGCGAACGGATGCCCTCCACCTGCCGGGTCTCGAACAACGCCTCCTCGCGGGTGGCCGGATCGCCTTGCTCCGGCTGCCGCGCGGCGTATTCGATGACCTTCTCCGGGAAGTGCGGAACCGAGAAGGATTGCGGATCGCCGACGTTGCCGTGACCGATGTGAAAGACCTTGCCGAGCGACTCGGTGCGATAGCCGTGGCTGGCGAAGTGCTGCGGGAGGGTGACGGCATCGGGCCACGCGTCACGGAGACGGCTCCCGAGCGTGTACAGGCCGGTCGACGTCGGGTGGGAGCCCAGCATCAGGGAGAAGCGAGACGGCGCGCAGATGGCCTGGTTGCAGTAGGCGAGGTCGAACCGCAGGCTGCGGGCCGCGAAGCGGTCGAGGTGAGGTGTCCGCGCGGCCTCGTCGCCGTAGCAGCCGAGCGCGGGCTTGAGGTCGTCGACCAGGATCAGCAGGACGTCGGGCCGCTCCGCCATGGCGCTTCCCCAGGCGCACGCCGCGACCATGGCGACGAGGAGCCGGGGGCGGATGGTGCCGGGACGGCAACGGTGAGGCATTGCGGGGCTCCGTGACCGGCGGCCGTCGGTCAGCCTTCGGCGGCGTATTCGTCGAGCAGGCTCTCGATCCTGGTGAACACGTCCGCCATCTGGTCGGCGTCGGGGAGGAGCGTGACGCGGAAGTGGTCGCGGTAGGGCACGTTGAAGCTCGAGCCCGGGGCCACCAGGACGTGTTTCCGCTCCAGGAGATCCAGCGCGAACGTGCGGTCATCGAAGGCCGCGAGGCCGCCGGGCAGCCGCTCGGCGTGCACCCGGATGAAGGCATACATCGCCCCCTGCGGCGGCAGCACCGAGAGCCAGCGGCTGCCTGCCACGGCGCCGAGCATCGCCGCCCGGGTGGCATGGAGCCGGCCGCCGGGTCGCGTGAGGTCGAAGATCGACTGGTGGCCGCCGAGGGCCGTCTGCACCGCGAACTGGCCCGGCACGTTGGAGCAGAGCCTGAGGCTCGCCAGCAGCTCCACCGCCTGGATGTAGTCGCGGGCATGCTCCCGCTCGCCGGAGAACACGAGCCAGCCCACCCGCAGGCCGCAGGCCCGGTAGACCTTGCTGAGCCCGGAGAACGTCAGGCAGAGCGTCTTCTTCGCGAGCGTGGCCAGCGGCACGAACTCCGCGCCGTCGTAGAGCATCTCGTCGTAGATCTCGTCGGCGCAGAGCACGAGGTGCCGCCGCTCCGCGATGCCGGCGAGGGCCACGAGCGTCTCGCGGGGGTAGACGGCGCCGGTGGGGTTGTTGGGATTGATCAGCACCAGCGCCCGCGTGCGGTCGGTGACGAGCGACTCGATCTCCGCCGGGTCGGGCACGAAGCCCCGCTCGGGACGGCAGGGATAGTGCACCGCCTTGGCGCCGTGGATCACGACCGAGGCCGTCCAGAGCGGGTAGTCGGGGCTCGGCACGAGCACCTCGTC
>CAIKWU010000381.1 GCA_903831155.1 uncultured Planctomycetaceae bacterium
CACCGTCGTGGAGCCGGTGAGCGTGTTGGCCTGGTCGACCACCAGCGTGCCGGCACCGGTCTTGAACACCGGCGTCGATCCCGAGAGCGTGGGGTAGCCCGCCTGCGTCTGCGTCTGCGTGCCGCTCGCCACGTCGATCGTGATCGCGACCGGGGTGCTGCCGGCCGTGAACACGAGATTCAGGTCGTTGCCGCTCTGGGCGATCGCGAAGGTCCCTGTGCCGTACGGGTTGGCGAAGCCGCCGGTGCCGTTGGTGGCGCCGGTCAGGATCGTGAACTTGTCGGCGGCGAAGTTGGCGATCCCACCGGCCGCGGTGGCGATCTTCCAGGTGTAGCTCTGCGAGGCATCGAAGCCCGCCATCGAGCCGTCGACGTCGGGGCCGGTGCTCGCGAGCGTCCACAGATTGACCTTGAACGGATCGACCGAGGTGGCGGCGATGTCGAGCACCCCGTCGGTGCTGAGGAGGTCCCAGCCGACGAGTCCCCCGGCCGTGCCGGTGCCGCTCGCGATCTGCCAGTTGTAGTTGGCACCGCCGGTCCAGTTCAGCCCCTGCGTGAACGACAGCGTGCCGGGGCTCGCGCCGGGGGACAGCGTCGCCCCCGCCGAGAGCGTCGTCGCTCCGGCCACCACGCCCGTCCCGCCGAGCGTGCCGCCCGCGTTCACATTCACGGCGCCCGATCCCGTCGTGCCGTTCACGAGCAGCGTGCCGGCGTTGATCGAGATCGAACCGCTCGTCGTGTTGGCACCGGAGAGCGTCCACGTGCCGACGCCGTCCTTGATCACGCTCACGGTGCCGGCCGCATTGGCCGGGTTGTTGGCGATCACCCCGCTGATGACGCCACGGCCGGCACCCTGGAGCACGAGGTTGCGGTTCGTCCCGGCACTCGTCGAGATCGATCCGGAGAGCGTGAGCAGCCCGGCCGCCGACTCGACCGGCGTGAAGCTACCGCCCACGATGATGGTGATCGGACCGGAGAGCGTGCTCGTGCCGGACGTGTTGAGAATGCCCGGCATGATCGCCCCGCCGGTCGTCACGTGCCGCTGGGCGAAGGTGATCGGATTCGAGAGCGTGGCGTTCCCCGCGAGTTCGAGCTTGTTCGTCGAGTCGTTGGGGATTCCCCCCGTGCTCTGGATCGAGATGGTGCCACTGCCGATTCGGCCGGTGGCATCGACCTTGAGCGTGGCGTTGGTCCCCGCTGCCAGCACGTAGCCGCTCGACTGGGCGATCGAACCTGCTCCGGCAAACTGCAGCGTGCCGCTGTTCACGGTCGTCACGTCGCCGTAGCCGCTCGAACCCGAGAGCGTGAGCGCCCCGGCGCCCGACTTCGAGAGCCCCAAGAGGCCCGTGCCACCGCCGTTCTCGAACTTGCCGGCGAAGGTCGAATCGGTGGCGGTGGTGACGAGCAGCCAGCGGGTCGTGTTCGAGCCGTTGGCGATCGTGCCGCTGCCGGCGAGCCCCCCGGCGGCGAGATCCTGACTGCCGATCTCGAGACGGCCGGCCGCCATGTCGAGCGTGCCGCCAATGGCGCTCGCCTGCGTCGGCACGAGCGCGAGCGTGCCGGCGCCGGCCTTCGTGAATCCACCGGTCCCGCTCAGCGTTCCGACCGAGAGCCGGCCCGCCCCCACCGTGACGGTCCGCTGATCGCCCCCGAGCGTGACGGGCCCCGAGCCCATCGACAGATCCTGCGAGCCGTCGGCGGCTCCGGCGAAGCTCACGTCGCCGCTCCACGCCTGCGCCGCCGGGCCGCCGGCGAGCGTCAGGGCGGCCCCGCTGACGTTGGTGAGCGTCCCGGCGGCGGTGAACGAGAGCGTGCCCGTGCCAACCGCGGCCGCGTTGCCGATCGCGAGTTCACCGCCGGCAACCGTCACGCCGCCCGTGAAGGAGTTGCTCGTCGAGATCGTGAGCGTGCCGGCGCCCGACTTGGCGATCCCCGTCGACCCGGCGATCGTGCCGGGGCCGGCGAACGTCGCGGCTCCCGTGCCGCTCACCGTCACCGCGGTGGGCAGCACCGTCCCGTCCACGGTCGCCGTGCTCGTCGCGGCACTCCCGTCGAACGTCACGCTGTCGCCGGCGTAGAACCGCTCGCCTCCGACCCACGCGGTGCCGCCGGCATTGACCCAGGCGCCCGTGCCGCCGGTCCATGTCAGGGCCGCCACCTGCGCCGTTCCCTTGATCGACTGCGTGGCCAGATCGTCGCTCAGCGTGATCCGGTAGGCCGACGTGAAGTTGCCGGTCCCCGTCACTCCGCCGGCGCCATACGTGAAGAGCGTGTAGGGCACACCGTCGGCGACGGACCCTGACAGCGACAGCGTCGTCGGGCCGGTGATCGTCACACCGTTGAACACCAGCGGTGTGCCGGTGGTGCTCGCCGTCAGCGCCGCGCCGGAGGCGAGCGTGAGCGAGCCCGTGGAGCTGCCGCTGCCGAGAAGTGTCGCGCCGCTGTTGACCGTGACGTTCGAGACCAGCGAGCCCGTGAGGTCGAATCCGCCGGCGTTCACCGTCGTCGGGCCGGTGTAGGTGTTGGCCCCCGTCACGGCGAGCGTGCCGGCTCCGTTTTTCACGAGCCCACCGTCGGTCGCCGCATCACCGGCGATGTCGCTGTGCAGGAGCGGCTGCGAGAGCGTGACGGCCAGGCCGTTCGTGTCGATCACCGCTCCGCCGCCTCGGACATTGGCCCGGGCGTTGCCGCCGCCGAGCGCCATGATGGTCCCGCTCGTCACGGCCTGGAGCGTGCCGCCGTTGAAGTTGAAGACTCGCGTGCCGGTCGCCGCCGTCGAGACGATGCGGGGCACCGCCAGCGTGCCGCCGACGAGGTTGTAGGTGTTCACCGTGGATGCGGCGCCCACGTACTGCAGGTCGAGGTCGCCCGCGCCGCCGAGTGTCGTGCCGCCGTCGGAGTAGAAGCCGACGAGGCCGCCGGTCTGGTTGATGGTGTTGGCGCCGGTCGTGGTCTGCCGGCTCAGCTTGATCGCCGAGTTCTGCAGGAGGTTGAGCGAACCCCCCGAGATGTCGATCTGGCCGCGGCTCGTGTCCCAGACGCCGACCTGCAGCCACTTCGTGGCCCCGGCCGACGCCACGTTGAAGGCCCCCGACGAGATCTGCAGGGCCCCGGTGTTGCCGGCGCCGGCATACCCGAGGATCACGTCGTTGGCCGAGTTGATCGTGCCGCCCGTCACCGCCGCGGTGCCCGACACGGTGTTCTGGTTGTTGTTGCCGCGGGCCACGGTGAGGGAGTTGAGATTCGCCGTGCCTCCCGCGACCGTAAAGAGCCCGGAGGCGTTGGAAGCCGCGCCGCTCACGTCGGAGCCGCCCACCCGAACCTCCTCAGCCGTGGTGAACACGCCGCCCGTCAGCGTCATCGTGGCCGAGGTGGTCAGGTAGCCGATGTAGGTCTTCACCGCGCCGACCGACAGCGTCCCGCTGCCACCGAGCGTGAGCCGCGAGTTGTTGACCAGGGCGTTCACGGCCATCGCTCCGCCGCCGAGCGTCACCGCCGACGGCGTCGACACGGTCGCCGTGCCCGTGGTGAAGGCGAGGGAGCCCGAGTCCGTCGCGAACGTGCCCGACCAGACCTGGTCCACCGCCGAGGCGATCGTCACCGCCGTGCCGCTCGCGTTGCCGATCGTGCCACCAGAAATCGTGATCGGTCCGGCCGTGACGGCGTCGTTGGCCGCCAGGTTGAGCCGGCCGCCGGCGAGCGTCACGCCGCCGGCCCCCAGGGCCGAAGCCACGTTGGCCGTGAGCGTGCCCCCCGACACCGTCACCGTGCCGGTGGTCGTCACGGTCGCGGCGTCGACGACGAGCGTGCCCCCGGTGAGCGAGACGTTGCCTGAGCCGAGCGCGGCCGGAGCCGAGGCCGTGAGGCTGCCGGCGGTGATCGCGCTGCCGCCGCCGAAGGAGTTGGTCGTGGCGATCGTGAGTCCGCCCGTGCCGCTCTTGACGAGGAAGCCTGAGGCGATGCCGGAGCCGTCGGTCGTCGAGACCGTGTAGTTTCGCGCCGCATTGGCAAACGTCATCGACGTCGGCGACACGCTCCCGCCCTGAATCGAGACGTCGGTCGTCGTCGGTGCCGACACGGTGCCGCTGACATTCACCGTGTCGCGGAACTCCACGATGTCGGTGGCCCAGAAGTCGGACGGGGCATGACTGCCGGCAAGGGCCCAGTTGGGCGAGGTGACGGGGGATCCCGTGGCCGCCGTGGTCCAGACGCCGCCGCTCCGGCCGCTCCAGACGAGGCTCTCCCCGTTCACGACCACGGCGAGGCTGCTGCCGCTGAGCACAAGCGCGCCGGCGGTCTGCCGGTTCGTGAGCCCGGTGAGCGTGCCGAGCGTGAAGTCGGAGAGCGAGCCCGAAAGGCTGCCGAACGAAACCAGGGCATTGGTGCCGGTCGTCCACAGGGCACTCGTGGCGTTCACCGTCACCTGCCCGGACGCGGGGGTTGTGGTCAGCGCCCCGCTCATCACGATGCCCGGGCTGCCGGCGGTGATGGTCACGTTGGTCGTGGCAAGACCCGAGTAGGTGAGGCTGCCGAGGGTGAGCGAGCCCGTGCCGCCGTCGCCGTTGGCAAGCGTGCTGCCGATCCCCACGGTGACCGCGCCCACGGAACCCGTGCCATCGAGCGACCCGGAGTCGATCGAGACCGCGGCCGCCGGATAGGCCCCCGTCACGGCCAGCGTGCCGGCCTGGATCGAGATCGGGCCGGTCATGGTGGCCGAACCGGAGAGTGTCAGCTTTCCGGAGCCGATTTTCTGCACGGTTCCCGAGCCGGCGATCGCCCCGGCGAAGGTGGTGTCGTCGAACCGATTGAAGGCGAGCGTACCGGCGTTGACCACGCTGGCAGTTCCAAGCGAGCCTGCGGACCCGCCGTCGCCCACCGACACCGTCCCGGCGTCGATCCGCAGCGTGCCAGAGAAGGTGTTCGACCCGGTGACGGTCAGCGTGCCGGCGCCCGCCTGGGTGATCGTGCCGGTGCCCGACACGATGGTGGGGAGCGCGAGGGTGTCGGCCCGGTTGAAAACGAGGTCGGCATTCACCGTCACCGCCCCGGTGCCGAGCGACCCGCTCGTGCCGCCGTCGCCGACGCGGAGCGTGCCGCCGGTGATCGTCGTCGCGCCGGTGTAGAGGTTGTTCCCCGTCAGCGTCCAGGTGCTGCTGCCCGATTTGGCCACCGAGATCGCGTTGGGGGCGACGAGGGCGGGCCCGTCCCAGATCACGCCGGTCACGCGGTTGTCGGCCGACGTGCCGCCGAGGCCCACCGTCTGCGAGACGTTGTTGTTCTGCTTGCTGACGTCGCCGAGCGTCACGTCGGCCGTGGTCGGATTGAAGAGCGTCGTCTGCACGCTGCCAGCGCCCATGCCGAACTGCGTGAACGTGATCCGGCCGGCGCCGCTGGTCACGTTGCTGCCGCTGGTCACGTTGATCGTCATGCCGCCCACGCCGTTGGCCCCGGTCTGCGTCGTCAGCGTGTGCTCGATGCCCGCGCCGGGCGTGGCCCGGTCGGAGACGAGATTGATCGTGGCCCCCGTGCTGCCCGTCGCCGGATAGGCCTGCTCGCCGCCGTCGGTGGCGAAGACGAGCGTGTTGTTCTGGCCGGCGGCCGTCGCCATCCGGATCAGGCTCGTGTTGCCGAAGGCCAGCGGGCTCGCCATCACGAGCGTGCCGCCGGAGAGCGTGGTGACGTCCGAATAGTTGCTCGTGCCGGTGAGCGTGAGCGTGCCCGCGCCCCCCTTGCTGAGCCCCAGGAGGCCACCGCCGGCCCCGTTCTCGAGGGCCCCGGCGAACGTGGAGGCGGTGGCGCTGCCCGTGTTGACGAACAGCCACCGCGTCGTGGCGCTGCCGTTGGCGATCGTTCCGCTGCCGGCCAGGCCGGTGGCGGTGAAGTCCTGGGCGCCGATGTTCAGCGTGCCGTCGGCCACGGTGAGCGTGCCGCCGATCGCACTGGCGGCCGTGGGGTTGATCGTGAGCGTGCCGGCCCCGGTCTTCGTGAGCCCGGCCGCCGTGCCGCTGATCCGCCCGACCGTGAGCGTGCCCGCCGACACGTCGACCGCGCGGGCCCCCGTCGTGCCGCCGAGCGTGACCGTGCCGGTGCCCATGTCGAGGTCGTGGCTGCCGTCGGACGAGCCCGCGAACGTGAAATCACCCGACCACGCCTGCGCGGGGTTCGTGGCGAACGTGATCTTCGCGCCGCTGGTGTTGTCGAGCGATCCACCGGCGATCGTGATCGCGCTCGTGGCACCGAGCGCGGCCGCGTTGCCGAGGTTGAGCCGGCCGGCGTTGAGCGTCGTGGCGCCGGTGTAGGTGTTGGCCGTGTTGATCGTCACGCTGCCGGTGCCGCTCTTCACGAGCGGCGACGGACCCGAGCCATCGGTCACCCCGAAGCCGCCCGAACTGCCGATCGTGTAGTCCTTCGTCGAGTTGTCGAAGGTCACGCCGCTGACGGCGACGTTGGCGGCGTCGATGTCGAGCGTGGTCGTGCCGATCGCGGCGTCGTTGAAGAGCACCTGGTCATTGGCCAGAAACACGGTCGACGTTCCGGCCGACACCAGCCGCCAGTTGCCGGTCTGGGTCGTGTTCCAGTTCCCGTTGCTCCCGCCCGTCCAGTAGGGGTTGTCGCCGGCGATCGCCATCGTGATGAAGCCGCTGGTGGCACCGGTGCTGCCGAGCGTGGCCACCTGCCGCGACGTCAGGCCGGCCACGGTGCCGAGCGTGAAGTTGGAGGCGGCGCCGCCGAACGAGCCGTAGCCCACGAGGTTGTAGGTCGACCCGCTCGTCCACGTCGGTCCGGAGAGAAGGTTCACGACCACGCTGCCGCTCGCGGGCGTCGTGGCGAGCGTGCCGGTGACGGTGACCGCCGCGGTCGTGAAGTCGGCGGGCTTTCGCAGGCTCATGGTGCCGTCGCCCGAGAAGGTGAGCGAACTGGCCGTCAGGGCCGTGGAGCCACCGTTGCCGTTGGTGATCACGCCGCCGGTGGCGTCGCCCACGGTCATGGCCCCCACGGAACCGGTGCCGTCGAGGGTGCCGCTCGTGAGCGTGACCGGCAGCGTCGAGGCGACGGTGCTCGTGTGGACGTAGCGGGCGTTCGCCCCGTTGATGACGAGGCCGTTCGAGGTGTTGATGGTGCCGCTGCCGCTGACGAGCAGCGTGCCGCCCGCCACCGTCGTGCGGCCGGTGTAGTAGTTTTGGGAGTTCGTGATTTCGACCGTGTTGGCACCAGCGACGGTGATGCCCGAGGGCGACGCTGCGGAGTTGTTGAAGTTGTGAATGCGAGC
>CAIKWU010000382.1 GCA_903831155.1 uncultured Planctomycetaceae bacterium
CGAGACGAGCGCGTGGGAGCCCATCACGGTCAGGAAGAACACCACCGTCATCGAGACGCACAGCCCGACCGCCACGAACACGCCGCGACGGCTCGGTCCCAGCACCAGCGGGATGCCGAGCATCACCAGCGACATGTCGAGCAGCGGTGCCGTGAACCGGGCATGGACGCGGAGGGGGATGTCGGCCCCGATCACGAGGCTGGGGTTGCGGATCGCCCGGACCAGATCGAGCGTCGACGAGTACTGGCTCCAGTTCGACGAACCGATCATCTGCTCGAACGTGACGTCGCTGACCACGTGGCATTCCCCGGGGGAGAGCCAACTGGCCGATGCGGGCGAAAGGACCACGGGCCTGCCTCCCGACTCGAGGGCCGGCAGCCTGTCGATGTCCGAAGGCTCCTTCACGCCGCGGAGAAGATACCCCGCCGCCCTGTCGCCGGCGGCCGGCTGCCAGATCGCCTCGGCGGCGGTGATCTGCGGGCCGTATCCCGCCAGCTGCGGCGGCATCAGCAGGCTCGGCGCCGTGATCTTTCCGGAGCCGGCCAGCGCCCCGCGGCCCCGGAAGAGGATTTCGGTGCGGTTGTCGTAGCGGGGCTCGAAGGCCTGCGCCACCTCCCCCTCGAGGTTCTGCGCGTTCCGCGCAAATGACTCCCGGATCCGCGGAAGCACGAACTCCCGGTTCGCGGCGGCGAGCAGGGCCACGACGGCCGAGAACACGAGCACCGGCCGCGCGATCCGCCACCGGGTCACACCGGCGGCCAGGAGCGCCGTCAACTCGTTGTGCCGCTCCAGCCAGGACAGGGCAAACATCGCGCTGGCCAGCGAGATGATCGGGCTGGTGGCGTCGAAGAACCAGAGCACGCGGGGGCCGTAGTACGCCGCCAGTACGCGGGCGAGCCCTCCCGCCTTCGCCGCGTAGTTGCCGAACTCGTCCATGTTGGTGAACGCGTCGAAGACGAAGTAGAGGCCCATCAGGCTCACGAACACCACGACGAACGCGTGGAGCTGGGCGCGGCCGAGGTAGCGGTCGATGAGCATGGACGCTTGACGCGAAGTGGCCCGGGCGGACGATGGAGGCTCCGCCGGCGGGGGCCGGTCGTCGGCGGGCGGCGGAGGGTACGGAGATCCGGCGGGACCGTCAATCTGGGAAACACGCCGGATGCAGTGGTCCTCCGTGCCGGGACTGGCCTCGCTGCTGGACCTGCTCTGCCCCGCGCGGTGTGCCTTCTGCGGCGCCGAGGACGCGACGGGCCGGCCCCCGGTCTGCGTCGCGTGCGCCCGCGTGCTCTCCGCCGGGAGCGCCCGCTGCACCGGCTGCGGCGAGCCGCGGCACGACGGCCGCTGCCGACGGGGGTATCGCGGCGACGGGATCGTCGTCCTCTCCGACTACGTCGACGAGGTGCGGACAGCCGTCCTCCGGGCGAAGCGCCCCTCGGGGGAGTCGCTCGCGGCCGGGCTTGGCACGCTGCTTGCGACCAAGCACCGCGACGTGCTGGCCGGCTGGCGGCTCGACACCGTCGTGCCGGTGCCGATGCACTGGCTGCGGCGGATGGGGCGGGGCACGAGCGCCGCCGACGAGATCGCGGCTGGGGTCGCCCGAGCCCTGGCGGTGCCGCGACGTCGGCTCCTTCGCCGTGGCCGGCGCACGCCGCGGCAGAACGAGGTGCCGGCCGAGGGCAGGGCCGCGAACGTGCGCGGGGCGTTTCGTCGCCGCGGCGATGGTGCCGGGCGACGGATCCTCCTGGTGGACGACGTCTGCACCACCGGGGCGACGCTCGCCGAGTGCCGCAGGATTCTGGTGGAGGCCGGGGCCGCCGCGGTTTACGCTGCCGTGATCGCCCGCGCCGACGGTCGGCTGCCGGACGACCACGACCCCCCCTGAAGGAACGCCGCGTCCGCGGCGCCGCGATCATGCCGGACGATCGACCGCTCCGCGTCGGCACCCGGGGCAGCGCCCTCGCTCGGACGCAGACGGAATGGGTCGCCGGGCGACTTCGCGAGCACGGTGTCGCGGTGACGGTGGAGGTCGTCTCCACGAGGGGAGACGAGCGTCACGATCTTCCCATCGCCCGCCTCGGCGGCGACGGCGTGTTCGTTCGCGAGTTGGAGCAGGCTCTGCTCGATGGCCGCATCGATGCCGCCGTGCACAGCCTGAAGGACATGCCGACCCTGGAAACCCCCGGGCTCGCGATCGCCTGCGTTCCCGAGCGGGCCAGCGCCTTCGACGCGGTCGTGGGCCGGACAGCGCCCACGCTCGTGGGCCTCCGCCCCGGTGCCGTCGTCGGGACGTCGAGCGTCAGGCGGGTGGCCCAGCTTCGCCGGCTCCGCCCCGATCTGGAGATCGTTCCGCTGCGGGGCAACGTCGACACCCGCCTCCGCAAACTCGACGGCGGGGAGTTCGATGCGGTGATCCTCGCCGCCGCGGGCCTCGAGCGGCTCGGCCTCACCGGCAGGATCACCGAGATCCTCCAGCCGCCGACGTTCTGGCCGGCGGTGTCGCAGGGCGCCCTCGCCATCCAGGCCCGCGCCGACGACGAGGCCGCCCACGGTGCGCTCGGCCATCTGGAGCACGCCGCCACGCGTGCGGCCGTGGTGGCGGAGCGGCGGATGCTCGCGGCGTTGGCGGGGGGCTGCCTCGCTCCGATCGGTGGCTGGGCCCGGGTCGAGGCGACCGGCGACCTGATGCTCGGCGGGTGCGTCCTCGGCCTCGATGCGCCGCCGCATGTTGCGCCATGCCTGCAGGTGGAGGCTCGCCGCCGACGCACCGGCGGTGATTTTGACGAGGTGTCCCTCGTGGCGGCAGCCGGCGAACTCGGCGATGAAGTGGCGGCGATGCTCATCGCTCGAGGAGCCGATCAAGTGCTGGCATCCGTGCGTCGCACGGATGCGTGACGGGGTCGAGATACCCGTGGCGTTGCGCCACCACCGCTCAAATGGTGGGTTTTGAGAGCCGTGCACGTCGGTAAACTTTCGCCTTGGAAGCCGGTGGACCGCGTGCCAACGAGCGACGCGGGCCACGGTTTCCAGGAAAGTTTTTTGGCGTCTTCGTTGCGGATGGATCTCACGAACCACCGGTGCAACGCCGGTGGGTGTCCTGTCCGGTGACCAGGCGTGGCTGAGCCGGCATGGTTCGGCCGGGCAACTCGAAGGAAACTGCACATGCCCATCAAGGTGGTGATCGCCGACGATCATGAGGTGGTTCGTCGCGGGCTGGTGAGCCTGCTGGCCGGCTCGGAGGTCAAGATCGTCGGCGAGGCGTCGAGCGGCGACGAGGCCGTGAAGATGACCAAGAAGATGAAGCCCGACGTCGTGCTGCTCGACATCCGCATGCAGGGCAAGGACGGCCTCACGGCCCTCGAGAAGATCCGCGCCGACATGCCCGCGGTCCGCTGCGTGATGCTCTCGACGTTCGACAATCCCACATACGTGGCCCGCGCCGTGGCGGCGGGTGCCCACGACTACATGCTCAAGGGTTGCACCCGCGGCGAGCTGATCAACTCGATCACCGGGGCGGCCGCCGGCCAGCTGCCGATGAGGGCCGGGGAACTGCGGCGGGTGGCCACGACCATGGCGAACCGGGTGGCGACGCCCGACCCCGACATCCCGCTGACACAGCGCGAGACGCAGGTGCTGAGGCACATGGCCCTGGGGCTTTCCAACAAGGAGATCGCCCAGTCGCTGACGATCAGCGTGGAGACCGTGAAGGAGCACGTCCAGAACATCCTGCGAAAGATCGCCGTGAGCGACCGCACGCAGGCCGCCGTCTGGGCGGTGAGGCGGGGTCTCGTCTGACGGGTGGCCGCAAGGCTCCGCCGGTTCGCGGGCGGGGCCGGGAGTCTCAACGGGCTCTCGGATGGGCCTTGTCGAAGGCGTCGAGCAGCCGGCTCGTGGTGACGTGCGTGTAGATCTGTGTGGTCACCAGGCTCTTGTGGCCGAGGAGTTCCTGCACGCTGCGGATGTCGGCGCCCGCGTCGAGCAGGTGTGTGGCGAAACTGTGCCGCAGCGTGTGCGGGCTCGCCCTGCCGGAGAGGCCGGCGGCGGCGAGATGCTTCTCCAGGAGCCGTGCCACGCCACGGACCGAGAGCCGCCTGCCGAACTTGTTGGTGAACAGGGGGCGTGACGCCGTCCGGCCGCCCGGGGCCCCCGTCCGGGCGTCGAGCCACGCCCGCAGCGAGTCCCGGGCGTGCGACCCCACGATGCCAAGCCGTTCTCTCCGGCCCTTTCCCCGGATGCGGACGGTGGCGTTGCGGAGATCGAGGTCGGCGTCGTCGAGCCCCACGAGTTCCCTGACGCGGCAGCCCGACGAATACATCAGTTCGAGGATGGCGCGGTCCCGAAGCCCCCCGGCGGCGGCGGGCTGCGGTGCGGCGAGCAACCGTACGATCTCGTCACCGGTGAGAAACTTCGGCAGCTTGCGGGGGCGACGGGGACCGCGGAGCGGCTTGGCGGGATTGGACCGCACCCAGCCCTCCCGCTGGCCAAAGGCGTAGAAGCTCCGCGTGCTGGCGAGCTTGCGGGCCACCGTCGAGGCCGCGTACCCGGCGGCGTGAAGTCCGGCCGCGAACTTCCGCAGCACGGTGCTCGAGGCGTCGGCCGCGGTCCGGCAGCCCGCGGACGCGAGGAACTCCTCGAGTTGAAGAAGGTCCTCTCGATAACTCTTCAGCGTCAGGGGCGAGGCGCCCTTTTCCGCGGCCATGAACCGCAGGAATCGTTCGATGGCCTCGCTCGTTGCTCGCGGAGATCGGTCGGCCGCGGCCATGCGGAGGTCGTCCCGTCAGGCGGGCCGGTCGGCGCGAGGCCCGAAGCGGAGGCGACTCGGCCGGGGCGTGTTTTGCCGCACCTTCTGTCCGAGCACCGCGGCGTCGTACCACGAGAAGCTCAGGTCGGGATCGGCCGCATGGCGGGCCAGGGTGTCGAGCACGCGATCGCGGCTCTCGTCGTCGTAGAGGAAGACGTACCGTTCGCCCCCCTTGACGAGCGCGATCACGTTGATGTCACGGGAGGCCATGCGGGTTCCCCGGGCGAATGCCGTGGCCACGACGAGGAGCGGCCACCCTCGGTTGTATCGGCCGTCGCGGCGGCCGCGCCGCAGGGTTCTGCGACGTGGTCGCCAACTCCCCGCGATCGGGCCAACCGCCCACGCATCCGCGGCCCACGGAGGGGACGGCGCGGATTCTGGGAAGGATGTGCGGCCGAGGCGAGACGGCGCCGGGGCCGACCGCACCGCCGGCGGGGGTGGCGCTGGTCAGAAGAGGTCGGCGAACCCGGAAATCGCGATCGGTTCGCGGCACCAGAACGGCTCGCCGCAGCGCGTGCCGATCACCGAGCCCCACCATGCGTCCGCGGCCGCCACGCGTTCGAGCACGCCGGGGCGGTCCGGGCTCGGCAGAAACTGGCTCGCATAGCAGGCGAGGCTCCGCTGCTTGGCGTCCCACGTGCTGGTGATGTCGACGACGAACGAGGGGCGGCGGACCGTCTTCAGGTGCACGCACGCGTAGTGGAACACCCGCTCGGGATGCCACGGCTCGCCCGGAAGGTCGCACTTCGTGAGCTTCGCCCAGAATCGCGCCGCCTCGGCCAGCCTGGTTGCCGCCACGTGGTCCGGATGGGCGTCGACCCAGTGCGGGGCGAACAGCCATCGCGGCCGGGCCCGACGGATGACGCCCGCCAACGCGCCGCGGGCCGCCAGGGTCGCCCGCAGCCGACGATTGGGGAGCCCCAGGTTTTCCCGCCACCCGATGCCCAGTTCCCGTGACGCCGCCGCCGTTTCCCGGGCCCGGACTTCGACCGAGCCGCGGGGCGTCGGCTCGCCGTCGGTGAGGTCCAGGATGCCCACCGTCATGCCCCGCGACAGCATCAGTGCAATCGTGCCCCCCATGCCGAGTTCGGCATCGTCCGGATGGGGCGCGATCACGAGAGCGTCGAGCATGCTGCACCTTCGAGGGTCGGAATGACCGCGACGGGCGAGCGTGTCCGGTCGCCGACCGCCGGTTGCCGCCCGCTCTCTGCCGAGATCATACTCCCCTTCCATGACACAGGCTCCTCAATCGCCGTCGTTGCACGAGTCCGACGGGATCTTCACCGCCGCCGTGCGGCATGCGCGGCGGGTCGCCGTGCTGGCGAGCGTGGAGTCGCTGCTCGGCTGGGACGAGCAGACCATGATGCCGCCCGCCGGCGGGCCGCACCGGGCCGATCAGGCCGCCGAGTTGGCGATGCTCGTCCATCGCGAGCGGACGTCGGTCGAGCAGGGTGATCGGCTGCGGGCCCTCGCGGCGGGGCCGATCGCATCGCGCGGGTCCGTCGAGGAGCAGGCCACCATCCGGCTCCTTCTCGACGAGCACGAGAAGCAGTCTCGGATGCCGCCGAGGCTGGTCGAAGAGCTTGCCAGGGTCGGCGTCGAGGCCCAGCAGGCGTGGGTTCGGGCGAGACGCGAGTCGTCGTGGGCCGTCCTCGAGCCGTGGTTGACGCGAACGTTCGCCCTCAAGCGCGAGCAGGCCGCCTGTCGGTCCCCCGGGCTGGATGCCTACGATGCCCTTCTCGACGACTACGAGCCGGGCTGCCGATGGCGGGAACTCACCGGCCTGTTCGGTGCGCTCCGGGAGTCGCTCGTGCCGTTCGCGCGGGCCTGCCTCGCGTCGTCGGTGCGGCCCGACGACCGGTTCCTCGTCGAGGGACGGTTTCCCGTCGAGGCCCAGCGGCGATTCGTCGCCGGCGTCGCCCGCGGGATCGGCTTCGACTTCGCCAGGGGCCGGCTCGACACCACCGAGCACCCGTTCTGCACGTCGCTCGGCCCGGACGACTGCAGGATCACGACCCGCTGGTGCGAGCGATCGTTGCCGACGGCCTTGTTTGGCGTGCTGCACGAGGCGGGGCACGGACTCTACGAGCAGGGGCTGAGGCGGGAGTGGTACGGCCTCCCTCCGGGCGAGGCGACGTCCTTGGGCATTCACGAGTCGCAATCGCGACTCTGGGAGAATCTCGTGGGCCGCTCGCTGCCGTTCTGGCGGTGGTGCCTGCCGCTCGCCCGGGAAGCCTTTCCCGAAGCGCTGCGGGGGATCGCGGCCGAACGCATGGCCGACGCGCTCGCCGCGGTGCGTCCGTCGTTCATCCGCGTCGAGGCCGACGAGGTGACCTACAACCTCCACGTGATGCTGAGGTTCGACCTCGAGCGGGCTGTGGTCGAGGGCGACCTCGCTGTGGGCGACCTGCCGGCCGCATGGAACGAGCGGTTCGAGCGTGACTTCGGCATGCGGCCGCCCGACGACGCCCGCGGCGTGCTGCAGGACATCCACTGGAGCGCCGGGCTGGTGGGCTACTTTCCGACCTACACGCTCGGCAACGTCTGCGCGGCGCAGTTCATGGCAGCCGCCCGGCGGGCGCTTCCCGATCTCGACGCCGACATGGCGGGTGGCCGCTTCCTCCCGCTGCTGGAGTGGCTGCGTCGCGAGGTTCACGCGGCTGGCCGGACGCTCGAGTCGGGCCCGCTGGTGGAGCGGGTGACGGGTTCGGCCGTTTCCGCGGAGAGCCTCATGGAGAGCCTCCGCGAGCGATACGGGCCGCCCCACGGCATCTGATTCCAGCCGCCGGTGCCCGGCCCCCCTCGCGCAGGCCCGTTGGTACACTCTGGGCATTCGGGGGACGTCCCGATCGGTAACGACAGGCTCGGAGCGTGAGGGGAGAGTCGCGATGGCCGGCGATGACAAGAACGACGACGGTTTCGATCCGTGGGCCGATCTGGAGTCGGCCCAGACTCCGGATGTCGAGGGCGAGTTCGACTTCTCCTTCGATGACGAGCCTGCGGCAGGCGATGAGCCACGTGCCGAGAGCCCTCTGGACGTCGCGAGTCCTGCACATCACGAACCGGCCGCTGGGAATGGGTTCGACACCGACGACGCGAGCCAGACGGACGACGGCCTCGTCGGTGACGAGTCGGTCTCGGACTGGCTGGCGGAGGCTGCCGATGGCGGCGACGAGCCGACCACTCTGGGCGTGTTCGCGGGCGACGATGAACCGACCGCAGATGGCGTCGACCCGGCAGCGGTGCGGGTGGGCATGGGCGAGTCGGGCATCATCGACGACGAGTCAGCAGACTCCCCCGCTGATTTGAGCGACTCAGCTGCTGCGAGCGCCTTCGCTGATTTGAGCGCCTCCGCTGATTCGAGCATCATTGCCTCCGACGAGCCCGACAACGTGCCGGGCGACGAGGGCTTCGGCTGGAGCGAGATCGAGGTCGAGTCCATGACGGAGTCCTCC